>JBDKUU010000731.1:0-10645 GCA_039679525.1 Phycisphaerales bacterium
AACAGGCTCAGCAACTCCGTCAATTGGGCGGGTCTCTTGCCCAGGCAGTCCAGCGCGATCAACGAGGTGCGTTCCAGATGGCCCAGCCCCTCGTCCCGGTTGAAGGCCTTCTTGCTGTCGGCGATCAGCAGCCGCCCCTGCAGATGTTTGCGGCACTTGCCCACGCTCTTGCCCAGCACCTCCCACAGGTCTGCTTCGAGAAGGGCCGGCTGGACCGAAAAGGCCGTGGACGACACCACCAGCGGTCCGAGAAGCGGCCCGAAGCCTGCCTCATCTATCCCTGCCAGAATCGCCATCCGTGCCTGCGCCTTTCGCGTTCCAACCCGTCTTGATCAGGACGCGGCGTAGAAGGGCCGTCGTCCCTCGCCTCGGTCATAGCGGAAACCCACACGTTTGTCAATAACGCACCCGGCTCGCGATGCTCACGCAACTGCGGTCATACGCCTCAGGCTCCATTTCTGAAGGCGACTCGGTTGCGTTCTCCCGCCGGCCGTGCTACACTGCCGACCAAAAGAACACTGCCGGTAAGGAGAGAACTATGTTGGTGGTCCAAGTATTCGTCCACGTCAAGCCCGACCAGGTCGAGGCGTTCCGCGCCGCGAGCGTCGAGAACGCCAAGGAAAGCGTCCGCGAGATGGGCATCGCCCGATTCGACGTGATCCAGCAGCAGGACGATCCGACGCGGTTCGTCCTGGTGGAGGTCTATCGCAGCTCGAACGACCCGGCCCGGCACAAGGAAACCACCCACTACCAGAAATGGCGGGACGCGGTCGAGAGCATGATGGCCGAGCCTCGCAGCAGCGTGAAATACAACAGTGTCTTCCCTCCCCAGGACGGCTGGGACTATTTGACAGTAAGCATATAGGGCATCATGAAATTCGAATTCTCCACAGCTCGAAGGATCGTGTTCGGAGAGGGAGTCGCCGAGCAGATCCCAGGTTTGACCGCCGGGTACGGCAAACGCGCCTTTCTCGTCGCGGGCGGCAAGGCCGATCGCCTCGCGGCCCTGCTCGACGCAATCACCTCTCGCGGCGTCGCCCTGACGGTCTTCAACATCGCTGGCGAACCGACGGTCGAGATGGCCCAGTCGGCCGTGATCGCGGCCCGCGGAGCGAAGGCCGATGTCGTCGTCGCCATCGGGGGCGGCAGCGTCCTGGACGTCGGCAAAGTCGCCGCGGCGATGCTCAGGAACGAGGGCGAGCTGTCCGACTACCTCGAGGTGGTCGGCAAAGGCAAGCCCCTGCGGGAGGCGGCCACCCCCCTGCTGACTGTCCCCACGACCGCCGGCACGGGAGCCGAAGTCACCTACAATTCCGTGCTCGGCGTGCCGGACCAGCAGGTGAAGGTGAGCATCCGCAGCCCGCTGATGCTCGCGAGGCAGGCGATCGTCGATCCGCTCCTGACGCACTCGATGCCGCCGGAACTGACGGCGAGCACGGGCCTGGACGCCCTGACCCAGTTGATCGAAGCCTTCGTCTCCAACAAGGCCAATCCCATGACAGACGGAGTCTGCCGGGAAGGATTGCAGCGGGCCGCTCGATCCCTGCGACGGGCGTTCGAAGACGGCTCCAACGCCCAGGCCCGCGAGGACATGTCGCTGGCCAGCCTCTTTAGCGGCATCGCCCTGGCGAACGCCAAGCTCGGGGCCGTGCACGGATTCGCCGGTCCCCTGGGCGGCATGACCAGCGCCCCGCACGGCGTGATCTGCGGCCGGTTGCTGCCCTTCGTCATGCAGGCCAACGTGCAGGCCCTCCGAAATCGCATCGCCGACGTCGGCGAGAACCTCGATCCGGAGGCGGCGTCCGTGCTGGCCCGCTTCGACGAGATCGGCCGCATCCTCACCGGCAAGAACACTGCCGACGCATCCGATGGCGTGGTCTGGGTGGGCGAGTTGTGTCTGGCTCTCGGCTTGCCGGGGTTGCGCAGGCATGGGCTCTCGACTGTCGATTTTCCCATCGTGATCGAAAGGGCCCGCAAGGCGAGCAGCATGCAGGGCAACCCGGTCAAGTTGAGCGACGACGAATTAGCCGCGATCCTGACGAGAGCGATCGATTAGCGGCTAAGCAAGTCCGCAGAGGTCTTTGGACAGTCCGACACGCACCGATAGCGTCGAAATCCGAAATCCGAAGCTCGAAATCCGAAACAAGCACGAATGGCCGAAATCCAAGATTCAAAACGGCCTCTCGCCCGGCGCCAGCGTTTTGGTCATTTGTGCTTTGGGTTTTGGATTTGTTTCGGATTTCGAATTTCGTGCTTCGAATTTCGATTCGGCTCCGCCTTGTCAAAGGACTTCTGCGGATCTGCTTAGGCGCCTTCGGGCCTTACGACTTCTCGGAACGGGATCTCAACCTCCTTGCTGTCCACGAGCACGGTGATCGTCCCGCGGCTCTTGCGAATCCGTTCGACCAGGCCCTCCCGCCGGAAGGGAACGACGAAGACGCTGTCGCCTCTCCGCAAGCCGGCGATGAACTCCGCATGCCGCTGGGCCATCGCCGTGCCGGAAGCCAGATCGGTCACCCGCTCGGCGAGCGATTTGGCTTTCTCGCTCCAAGCCGCCGGGGCGTTCTGCATCGCGGACGCGAATTCGTCAACCACGCGTCGAATCGCCTGCATGGAATCGTCGATCTCGCGATCGGCCTGCTTTCGAAGCTGCCGGCCTTCCTCTTCGATTCGCTGAAGCTTCGCGGCCGCCTCGGAACGTGTAGCGTCGGCCTCGTCCAGGATCGACTGTGCCTCGGAGCGTTTCTGCTCGGCGTCTTCCCGCGTCGCCTGGATCTGATTGATCAATTCGGACGTGCCGTCGGACTCGGTCGCCAGAAGCGCCGTCGCCTGGCCGATCACGTCCTTCGGCATCCCCAGCCTCTTGGCGATCACGATCGCGTTGCTGCTGCCCGGCGTGCCGATCATCAGCCGATAGGTGGGCTGGAGAGTCTCCGTGTCGAACTGGACGGAGGCGTTCTGGGCCCGCGGCGTGCTGTATGCGAACGACTTGAGCTGGCCCAGGTGCGTGGTCGCGACGACCTTGCCGCCCTTGTGCATCAGCTTGTCGAGGATCGAGGTCGCGAGCACCGCCCCTTCGATGGGATCGGTCCCCGCGCCCAACTCGTCGAGAAGGACCAACGTGCCCTCATTGGTCCGCTCCAGGATCTTGACCACCTGGTGCATGTGGGCGGAGAACGTGCTGAGGCTCTGCTGGATGCTCTGCTCGTCGCCGATGTCGGCGAAGATCTGGCGGTAGACCGAAACCCGCGACCCGGCCCGCGCGGGGATGTGCAGGCCGCTCTGGGCCATCGCCGTCAGCAGGCCGATCGTCTTGAGGACGACGGTCTTGCCGCCGGTGTTGGGACCGGTGATCAGCAGCAGGTCGAAGTCGTCGCCCAGACGCACGTCGATGGGCACGACCTCGTCCGTCAATTGCGAAACGCTGCACCCCTTCTGCCGGCTGATCAATTGCAGCAGCAGCGGATGGCGGGCGTCGCGAAGCTGCAGCGAGGCCCCCGCCGTCAGATCGGGCGGGCTCATGCCGTATGCGATGCTGAATCGCGCCTTGGCGTACGTCAGGTCGATCAGAGCCAGCATCTTGACGCTGTCGAGAATGGCGTCCTGCTGGTCCAGCACCATCTTCGTGAGCACCCAGAGAATCCGGCCGACTTCCTTCTTCTCTTCGAAGACGGCGTCCTCCAGCTCATTGCTGAGCTCGACCAGCTCGTCGGGCTCGACATAGAGCGTCGCGCCGGTGTTCGAGCGGTCCAGGACGGTGCCGCGAATCACGTGACGGTGGGTGGACTTGACCGCGATGACCGGCCGCCCGTGGCGCATCAGAAAGTTCTCGTTCTCGATCGCCTTCCGCAGGGTGGGCGAGGCGACGAGATTCATAAATCGCTGGTGGATGTTCTCGCTCACCTGGGCGATCTTGCGGCGGATCTCCCGAAGCTTCTCCGACGCGTCGTCCTTCACGCGTTTGTCGCCGCCGATGCAGCGGCGGATCTCCTCGACGGTCTCCTCGAAGTCGCCCAGCTTTTCGCCCATGGCCCGCAGATGCTCGCTCTCGGCCGGCTCCAGGTTCGTCAGGAACAGCCGCAACCCGCCGCTGGCCGCCAGCGTGTCGGCGATCTCGATCAGCTCGGCGGGCTCGAAGACCGTCTGCTTCTTTCCGAACTCCTTCAGGAGGGGCCGGATGTCCCGCAGCCCCGCCATGGGAACCCGTTCGCCGCGATCCAGAACCTTCGTCAGCTCGGTCGTTTCCGCCATCCGGGCCGCCGCCCATCGCAGGTCCACCGAGGGGTACAGCCCGCGGGCCGCGTCCTTGCCCAGGTCGCTGGCCGCGTAGGACGCCAGCGTCCGGCGGATCTCTTCAAATTCCAGTACTTCCAGAGTGTGTTCGTCTATTTTCTTGCCGGCCATGCGCTGCTCTCGACGAATTGGATGAGATTGTGGACGGCGCGGTTGTATGGGACCTCAAGGCCGTGCCGCTTCGCCAGCTTGAGAACCGCCCCGTTGAGGGCTTCGATCTCTGTGCGTTTGCCCGCGTCGATGTCCTGAAGCATCGACGACCTGTGCCCGGCCGTGTCGGGCACGAGTCTTCCGTAGAACACTTCGAGAAACTCCTTCGGATGCCTCCAATGCGTCTCGTATCCCGCGACCGACATGACCGTGAACACCTCGTCTACGATCTGATCCATCAGGGCCCGCGTCGAGGCCTCCTCGGCCAGCACGCCGTACGGCACGCGCAGGATCGCCCCCAGCGGATTCAGGGCACAGTTGTAGAGCATCTTCGCCCAGAGGTCCTTCCCGATGGCGTCCGTGGTCTCGCAGGGGATTCCGCCGTCATGAATGGCACGCGACAAAGGCTCGATCGCCGACAAGTCGTCGGAGAACAGGCTGCCGATGTGGATCGCGTCGGCGTGAACGGTGACCTCCACCTCGTTGGGCTGCGGCCGCCGAAAACCCGTGATCACGCGGGCATTGTAGATGCGGCCTTTGTCGAATTGCCCGCAAAACGCCTCGGCGTTGCCCCAGCCATTCTGAAAGAGCACGAGCCGGACCCCCGCCCCGATCCGCTCGCCATGTTCGGCCAGATCGTCGGCGACCGCCGACGAATCGAAGGACTTCGTGCAGACGAGCACGAAGTCGAATTCGGATTTCGCCACGGCTTCCAGCGACTCATGGCAGACGAAGTCCTCAGGCCGTGCGTGTGTGCGGCCGAAGATTCCTGTCCGGGTCAGCCCGCCCTCTTTCAAGGCCGCGACCGTCTGCCGCCGGGCGACGATTTCGACCCGGCTCGACGGCCGGATCAGACAACTGGCGATCCCCAACCCGACCGCGCCTCCGCCATAGATCAATACGTGCATATCCGTCAGTTTCTCGTGCCTGCCAAATGGGCCTATGCCACGCCCAGTTTCTCCCGAAGGACGTGGAGGTTCATTACGTCTTCCCTATTGTACTCCAACAGCACCCGAAGAGCCTCCAAATCGTTGTCGTTGACGTAGTCCCACCACAGCTTGACGGCCATGTACCCGTTCATGTCGGGCAGGCCCCGGGGGATGCCGAGCTTGACCTCGACGACCTTCAGGCCGCCTTTGAGGTCTTTGCGCCAGCAGTCGTACATCAGATCCGTGTGGGTGAAGCATCGCGGCAGATCGAGGCCCAGTCTCTGCTTGATGAACGGCAGGTCGAATCGTCGCCCGTTGTACGTGTAGATCTCATCCACGCCGTCCACCATGCCCAGGACGCGATCGGCCGTGATCTGATCGCCGTAGAGCTGTTCGCACCGCCTCTGCTCCCCTTGCACGCGACCGACACCCACGACCGTCAGATCCGAGTACCGGCTGCACCCTGTCGTTTCGATGTCGAGATATCCATAGCACTTCACTTTGGCGTCAGCGATCCGGGCTCTGTTTTGCTCTCCGGCCGGACAGAATCCCTGCATGCTCATCACAATACTCCTTTCTGTCGCATTCCGGACAGTGCGAGCCCCTCCAGATCGCATCGAATTGCTCCATGACCTGGCCGATCACCGTCGGGTCGGTCGTCACGATTCCCGATTCAAAATTCCGGCGGCGCACGCTCTTGGCCCCGACTCCGGCGCCCGTCAGGTTGGCGCTGCCCGTGTAGGCGTACTCGCCATCCACGACGACGCACTTGAGGTGCACGCGCGGGCAGAGCATTCGCTCCAGGCCTTTCGAGAGTCCGGGGTAGCGGTCGAAATCCGCACGAAACGCCGGGCCGGGCTCCTTCGCGTGGAGCAGGCGGATCTCGACGTTCTTACGCACCAAGTCCGACAGGATCTCCAGGAACGGGACCATCCTTCCCTGCTTGTGCACGTGCAGATCCTTGAGGTCCGACGTGGCCAGCCACAGCAGCCGTCCCGCCTTGGGAACGGCTCCGCAGACCACTTCATCGTATATTTCTCGATCGGTTACAAACCGCAACATGGCATCCGCTCAGACAACCGTGCGCCGCCCCACCGTCGGACTTCGACCCGACAGTGTAGCGGCCGGCGGAGGGGTTTTCAACCCAATAACCAGCGAAGAGCCTCCGTCCTTGAGTCAATACGTCGCGAAACGGGAATATTCCTGGGGCCTTCATTTGGATTTCCGCCAACACGCAGTACATTCTATGTAGCAGCGGTCTTCGACACAGACGTTCATCCGATAATACCATGAACGAATAGGATAGACAGGGTATCGCGGATAGGAGGGATCTTCCATGGCAATCCAGAATCTGTCCGAGCACGTTCTCCTGATCACGTTGCCGGCCGAGCCGCAGTCGGGCAAGGAGTTGGAGACGGTGGTGCGGTCCGCCGGGGCGGGCATGGATTGCGACGTTATCGTCGATTTTTCCCTTGTGGAGATCCTGTCGTCCGCGATGATCTGCAATCTCATGGTCCTGGAGCGGCTGGTCAGCGCGAACGGCCGGCAGTTGATCCTGTGCTCGGTGTCGCAGGACATCGACGGGGTCTTCACCCGCGTGGGCCTGCACAAGCTCTTTCGCTTCGCTGAAGACGAGTTCGCGGCTCTGCAGTCGCTCGATCGCAGCACGTGCCTGGAGCCCTGAGACGCCGCACGGCCGAGAGCCTCGTCATGACCCGCGGGACCCGCAGAGCCACTGGTCGAGGATGTCGTCCAGGGCCCCCGGCAGGACTCCCGTCAGCCAGGCCAGGTCGATGATCGTGAAGCGTTTGCGAATCTCGTGCATGTGCAGGATCGCCGAACGGACCCGCTCGCGGGAACAGCCGATGTCGGCGGCGCAGGTGGCGCCGCCGGCTTTCGCCAGCCAGTCGCGGATTGTCCCGGGGCTCTTCACCTCCGCGGCGATACGCGTCCTGGCCTGATCCCAGAGGCTTCCCTGGCGGATCTTGTCCCGAATCATCGCCAGCCGCGGCCTCTTGATCTCGTACTGTTCGCGCACCGCCCTGGCCACGGCCGGCGAGATCCAGAACGCTTCGTCGACCTCGGGAGCGACCCCGCCGGCATCGGGATTCTCGATGGCCAGCGCCCGTTCGAACAAGGCGGCCGAGAGGATCGTGCCGATGCCGACCTGGCGGCCGTGCAGGTCGTGGCTCTCGCCCCGCACCTCGGCCATCATGTCCAGCGTGTGGCTCAGAAGGTGCTCGCCGCCGCTGGCCGGAATGCTGGTGCCCATCAGAGTCATGGCCATGCCGGTCCAGAAGAGGGCCTCGAAAAGCCCCCCGATCGCCTCGGGCCTGCACTCGGGGATGTGTTCGGGGTGATCGAGGTACAGAGGTTCGATGTCGCCGGCGATCGCGGCGCAAAAGCTACAGTGGTACTCGCCCTGCAGGACGGTGTTCATCGCCCAGTCGCCATTGCTCTGGTGCTTGGCGATCGTGTCGCCGAAACCCGCCGTGGTCATTTCGCGAGGCGCCCGCTCGATCACCTGCGGCTCGGCGATCACCGCCAGCGGCGGCCGGGCCTCGATCAGCATTTTCACGCCCCCGATCGTCGGCGCGACGTTGGCGCTGGAGTAGCCGTTCATCGAGGCGGCGGTCGCCACGACGATGTAGGGGACGCCCATCTGGAAGCTCGACCACTTGCACAGGTCGTTGACCACTCCGCTGCCCACGGCGACCACAAGATCCGCTCGCGTGGGACGAAGCTGCTCGACCAGCGTGCCGCAAGTCACGTCGTCGCACATGGGTCCGCGGGCGCCTCGATCGGGAACCATGATCCGGCTGACCTCCAGGCCGGCCCTCTGCAAGGCCTCCTGTGCCCTGCCTCCGCAGATCTCCCATGTCCGCACGTCGGCAACGACGGCCGCCCGCCGCGGCCGCGCGTCCCGCAGGCAGCGTTGGACGATATCCGCCAATGAATCCACGGCGCCGCGTGCATAGACCAATTCCCGAATCGGCACCTGATGCGTCTTGCCGCATTGGCACTCGAAGCTCGTTCCCAGCAATTCTGACAAGGCCATAGGATTTACTATTTCCGATTTACCATTTACTATTGCCCGCAGGGGCTCACGCGTATCGAGAGCTGCAATTGTAACCGGTGAATGGTGAACCGTAAACCCGCAACGGAGGTCTGAGTCGTGCAGAGAGCCTTGAACAGACGAGAGATGCTGAAAGCCGGGGCGGCCGCGGTTGCTTCGGCGCTGGTCGACATGCCGGCCGTCGGAAGCGAGGGCCGGCGCGGGAAGCCGAACGTGGTCTTCGTTTTCGCCGACCAGTGGCGGGCCCAGGCCACAGGGTACGCCAGCGACACGAATGCGCGCACGCCCCATCTGGACCGCCTCGCCGCCCGGAGCGTCAACTTCACGAACGCTGTGTCCTGTTGTCCGGTTTGCAGCCCGTATCGAGCCAGTCTGTTGACGGGCCAGTACCCGCTTACCCACGGTGTCTTTCTGAATGACGTGCCGCTCAGGAATGAAGCCTTCTCTCTTGCTGAAGTCTATCGACGTGCAGGATATCAGACCGCCTACATCGGCAAGTGGCATCTCGATGGCAACCACAGGAGTGCGTTCATCCCCCGTCAAAGGCGGCAGGGGTTCGAGTTCTGGAAGGTCCTGGGCTGCACCCACGCGTACAACCATTCGCTCTACTATGGCGACGAAGACGTCAAGCTCAGATGGGAAGGCTACGATTCCATTGCCCAGACGCGCGAGGCCCAACAGTACATTCGCGATCACGCGGGCGATTCGCCTTTTCTCCTGGTGCTGTCCTGGGGCCCTCCCCACGATCCCTATGAGACGGCGCCGCAGAAATACCGCGATCTGTTCACACCTGAGAGCATCACGCTGCGGCCCAACGTGCCCGAGCAGGACAAAGACAGGGCCCGACAGGCGGCCGCCGGCTACTACGCCCACATCGCCGCCCTCGACGACTGCCTCGGCGATCTGCTCGAAACGCTCCGCGAGACGGGGATCGAGCGAAACACAATCTTCGTCTTCACCTCGGACCATGGGGATATGCTCTACTCGCACGGTCAAACGCACAAACAGCGGCCGTATGATGAGTCGATCCGGGTGCCGTTTCTACTGCGGTACCCCGCCCTGCTTGGCGAAAAGGCCGTAACCATAGAGATGCCGATCAACGCCCCGGACATCATGCCGACCCTGCTTGGCCTGGGCGACATCTCCATGCCCAACACGGTCGAGGGGACGGATTTCTCAGACGTTGTGAAGGGATCGCCGGCAGGAGACAGTGCCGCCCTGATCGCGTGCTATGCCCCGTTCGGCCAGTGGACGAGGGCCCGAGGCGGCCGCGAGTACCGAGGCGTCAGGACCCGCCAGTACACCTACGTCCGCGATCTTAACGGCCCGTGGCTGCTGTACGACAACCAGAATGATCCGTACCAGCTCGAGAACCTGTGCAATAAGCCTGGGTACACGGCCTTGCAGACCCGGATGGACGTCCTTCTGTCGGAGCGATTGCAGCAAACGAAGGACAAGTTCCTTCCCGGCGGGGACTACATCCGGCAATGGGCCTACGAGGTCGACGACTCCGGCACGGTTCGATACACGAACTGACCGGCGTATCTCGAGCATGTGCGCTTCTTTCGAATCTCGCGTTCCAGGCATCACGGGCTATAGTTTGCCGCCGCGGATGATGGAGATCAAGAGCCACATGCCGAAGACGGCGGCGATCATGTACCCGACGACCCCCATCCTTTGGAGATTCGCCTGGGCCACCAGCATGCTCGATCCGATCAGAAGGGCCGCGATGATCAGCGCGAAACTGATGCGGTTGGAGCTTCTGTCCAGGGTCTTGGTCAAAGCCTCCAGGTGCTCGTGCTGCACGCGGACCTGGAACTTGCCCAGCCGGAACTTGTTCAGAATGACGTTCACGTCCTCCGGCAGTCTCGACGCGAGGGCCCCCAAGTCCTGCACCGCCTGCCGAAGATGACGCCGGAGTCGCTTGGGCTCGAAATCCCTCATGCTGGCGCGCCGGGCGAATGGGGTCAGCGCCTCTATCAGGTTAAAATCGGGGTCCAATGATTTGGCGAAGGCCTCGATCGTCACCATGGTCTTGAGCATGAGCGTGAATTGCGACGGAGGCCGGACGTAGTTCGAGCGGAACAGGTCGAACGTCTGCGTCACCGCCGCGGCGAAGGGAATGCTTCGCAAGGGGAGATCGCGATAGCTCTCGATGAGCTGCTCCATGCCGGAGGTCAGCCTGGCCATGTCGGTC
>JBDKUU010000732.1:0-11879 GCA_039679525.1 Phycisphaerales bacterium
TCGGCCTCGAGCCAGCACGCGCAGACGCTCACGATTCTGCCTTTGCTGGAGCTGGTGGACGACCTCACGACGCGGGCCCAGGTGATCTGGCCGTGGGACCTGACGTTCGAGAACTTTCACATGTCGCCGTCGGCCAACGCCATCGTCGAGAGCCTGGCCCGGATGCTCATGCACTATTCGATGCAGAGCTGCTTCCTCGACGCCGTCGTGAGCGAGCACCTGGCCCGAATGGTGGCCATGAGAAGCGCGACGGAGAACGCCGAGGACATGATCAAACAGCTCACGACAGATTACAACCGCGCCAGACAAAGTCAAATTACGTCCGAATTGCTTGATATCGTCAGTGGAATGGGGACGTTGGAGTGAACAAGGGAAAACTCACGCAAGTCATCGGCAGCGTCTTCGACGCAAGGTTCTCGCCGGAACAAGTGCCGGCCCTGAACAACGCGTTGGAGATCAATTACGATTTCAACGGCAAGCCCCGGATGCTCCGCGGCGAAGTCCAGCAGCACCTGGGCGGCGGCAGAGTCCGA
This sequence comes from Phycisphaerales bacterium, assembly GCA_039679525.1. GTDB lineage: Bacteria > Planctomycetota > Phycisphaerae > Sedimentisphaerales > Anaerobacaceae > PLanc-01. The sequence continues at coordinate 534 of JBDKUU010000732.1, forward strand.
GCCGTATCCCTGGGCAGCACGCTGGGCCTGCGGCGAGGCGCCGAGGTCATCGACACCGGCGGCCCTCTGATGGTCGCGGTCGGCAAAGAGACCCTCGGACGGGTCCTGAACCTCTTTGGCGAGCCTGTCGACAATCGAGGCCCCATCAACGCCAAAACCACCCGATCGATCCATCACGATCCGCCCCGCCTTGTCGATCTGACAGCGCAGAGCGAGATGTTCGAAACGGGCATCAAGGTCATCGACCTGTTGTGCCCGTTCGTCCGCGGCGGAAAGACGGGCCTCTTCGGCGGGGCCGGCGTCGGCAAGACCGTCGTCATCCAGGAGCTGATCGCCCGTATCGCCACGCGTCACGGCGGGTATTCCGTCTTCGCCGGCGTGGGCGAGCGAACCCGCGAAGGCAACGACCTGTGGCTGGAAATGCAGCGAACGACCATCCCGGGAGACAAGAGCAACGACACCGTCCTGGACCACACGACCCTCGTGTTCGGACAGATGAATGAACCGCCGGGGTCCCGACTGCGAGTCGCCCTCTCGGCCATGACCATCGCCGAGCAGTTCCGCGACCGCGGCATCGGCGACATTCTGCTGTTCATCGACAACATCTTCCGATTCGCCCAGGCGGGCTCGGAAGTGTCCGCGTTGCTCGGTCGAATTCCGTCGGCCGTGGGTTACCAGCCCACGCTGGCCACCGAAATGGGCCAGCTCCAGGAGCGCATCGCGTCCACGAAGGCCGGTTCGGTCACTTCGGTGCAGGCGGTCTACGTGCCGGCCGACGACCTGACGGACCCGGCCCCTGCCACGACGTTCGCCCACCTGGACTCCTTCGTCGTGCTCACGCGGTCCATCGCCCAGAAAGGCATCTATCCCGCGGTCGATCCGCTGGAGAGCACCTCGCGTATTCTCGACCCGAACATCGTCGGACGCGCGCATTACGACGTTGCACAGACCGTGCTCGAGTACATTCAGCGGTACCACGAGCTGCAGGACATCATCGCGATTCTGGGCATCGACGAGTTGAGCAAGGTGGACCAGACGACGGTGGCCCGCGCCCGACGGCTCGAGCGGTTCTTCTCGCAGCCGTTCCTCGTGACCCAGAAGTTCCTCGGTCAGGAAGGCAAGTACGTCAGCGTGGCCGACACGATCGAAAGCGTCAAGCAGATCTGCGACGGAAAGTGGGACCAACTGCCTGAAGAGGCTTTTATGTACGTCGGCTCGGTCGACGAAGCCGCCCAGAAGGCCAAGACGCTCACCAAGAAGTAGTGATTGACTGCGACCATGGCAGATACCGAGAAGACATTTGAGTGCCAATTGATCGGTCCGGCGGGCAAACTGTTGGACTGCCGGACCACGTCTGTCGTTTTCCCCGCCCACGATGGGCAGGTCGGCGTGTTGGTGGACCACATGCCGATGCTCAGCCAGCTCGGCCTGGGCGTCATGAGAGTGGCTCAATCGCCGGAGCGAGGTCATGAGGGCGGGGAGCCGCAGGCGGAGGCGAAGTTCCTCATCGACGGCGGCTTCGCCCTGGTCGCGGAAAATTCCGTGACGGTCATCGCGTACAATGCCCTGGCTTTGAAAGACGTCACCGTCGAGGCCGTGCGGTCCCTGATGGACAACGTGAACAAGAACCTGGCGAGTCCGGGCCTGTCCCCCGCTCAGCAGACCCACGAAAATGCTCGGATGCGGGCCCTGCAGAACATCGCGGAATCCCTCAAATCATAGATCAGCCCGACGCGTCGCCGAGCCCCGCGACGATTCCTTTCCGGCCGGGCGACAACCGTCCGGCCGCGATCGCAGGTTCAGATAATCCCATCCGCCGAGCGTTTATTCATCCTCAGAGTATCGTCCCGCCGGCAAAAAGCCGATAATACTCATGGTTATGAGTATTCCGAAGAGTCAGAGGCTGACGAGCAATCAGCAGTTCAAGTCCGTGCTGGATCGGGGCCGACGGGCCGGCGACAGCCTGCTCACGCTCTACGCGGCTCCGAACGGATGCGGACGCGCGCGCCTGGGCGTCTCCATCGGCAAATCCAGCGGCAATGCGGTCGTGCGCAACCGCCTCAAGCGGCTGTTGCGGGAGGCCTTTCGCCTGGGTCAGGACCGCATCCAGCCCGGCTTCGACTACGTGCTGATGATCTCGCCCGTCCTCTCCCGAAGGCTCAAGCAACGGCCGGACGGCGCCAAGACATTGCACGCTCTGGGCATGGAACGGATTCGCGAGTCCGTGCTGGCTCTGGTCGCAATCGCCGCGAGGCCCCGCGTTTCGGACCCCAATCGAACCAACCGCCGGGATCGTACCGATCATGAGTGAAGAGAAGGAACTGGTTTCCATCAAGCAGGCAGCGGAAAAAGCTGGCGTTTCGCGGCAATCTCTGCAATATTATCTTATGGTCGGGTTGTTGGAGCCCACGGCGGTCACGCCGACCGGACGACGGCTGTTCGGCCGCAAAGCCATCGAGCAGATCCGGCTGATCAGGAAGCTCAACGACAGTGGCTATCCCCTGCGGGCGATCCGCGACCTGTTTATGGAAAGACGAGGATAATTGATGATCGATGAACGATGATGGATGATTGGCGGATGGACGGCCATCTCAATCATCGATCGTCAATCATCCATCACCAATTTCTGAAAGGAGTCTCGCGTGAGTGATTACGAGGCCGCCCAGCGACGGCGGGACGTGATCGTCGGCATCTTCGTGATTGTCGGGTTGGCCGCTCTGGGGTGGATGATCTTCAAGTTCGGCGACCTGCCCACAGCCGTCACGCGCATGCGATCCTTCGAGGTCTACGTCCAGTTCCCCACGGCCCCCGGCGTCGAAAAAGACACCCCCGTTCGCTTCTGCGGCTACCAGATCGGCCGGGTCACGCACGTGATGGCGCCCGAGGTCCGAACGGATCTGAATACCGGCAGGGAATACCACCAGACCCTGTGCGTCCTGAGCATCAACAACAAGTACGTGGACATCCCCTGCAACGTGGTCGTCAAGCTGATGACCCGCGGGCTGGGCAGCAGCTACCTTGAGCTCAAGGTGAACCCGAGCAGACTGCCTGCCCCCTTGCAGGATCCGAACGACCCCTACTCCTGCTTCCTTCGCAACGGCATGCTCCTCCAGGGCTCCACCGGGATGACCAGCGAGTTCTTCCCGGAGGAGAGCCAGCAGATGCTCAACGACCTGGTCACCGACATCCGCACCTTCATCGGCAACGCCAACGACATCCTCGGCGACCCGAACAACAAGCAGAACTTCAAGACGACGATGGGCAACCTGGCGCAGGCTTCCGGCGGCTTGACGAAAACGATGGACGAAGCCGTTCAGACCATGCAGGACGCCCGCAAGACGCTGGAGAACTTCCGTGCGTTGGCCTCGACCGGGACCGATACGCTCAAGAGCGTCGACGCCAAGGCCGAGCGGCTCATCGTCGCGATGGTCAACACGACCGCCGAGTTGAACAAGGCGGTCTCGCAAATGCGGCTGGCCATGGAGAAGGTCAACAACGGCGACGGCACCGCCGGAAAACTCATCAACGACGGCCGGCTCTACGAAAGCCTCCTGGAGAGCACGACGCAACTCAACGTGCTCATCAAGGACTTCAAGCAACTCATCGACAAGATCAGCGAAAAGGGCCTGCGGTCGGTGTATTGATCGCAGATCCCCTCTGGAAGCCGAACGTCGCGCCGCACCCGTAGGGGCAGGCCCCTCGTCGTTCTACACATCTCCGGCAGGCCTCACACGCCCGCGGCAGGCGTGTGAGGGAGATCTTTCGCTTTTGCCGGCAGAGCCCGGTTCCGCGGTTTGGACGATCCCACCGTCCTGGCGAAGTCCCCATCTTGTCCATCATGCCTCTGGCCCAAAGCGCAAAATCCCGGGGGTCCGGGGGCAGCGCCCCCCGCTCTTGGACGCTTTCAACGCCCCGGATCTCGACGAGCCGAAGATGTGTAGAACAGCGAGGGCAGGCCCCCGTGCCTGCCCTGTCCGAGTGAACGCTGATCCCGAAGAGGGCAACCACAGGGGGTTGCCCCCACGGATTCACATCAGTCTGTTCGCGGCATGACCACCACGGTCTGGTTCATCACGGGGGCCGTTGCCGGGAATCGGATCGTGTCCTCGCCGGCCGTGGCCTGCACGTAATACTCGAAGTCGCCGCCTGCGATTCGACCGGCAGGTATCTTCGCCGTGTACACGCCCCGGGCTGCATGTTCCAGGCGGATCTTCGAGAATTCGCCTCTGCCCAGCGGCCGCCAATGGAGCATGGGCGAGGACGCCTGCCCCACCAAGATCACCTTCAGCCGCAGGTCCTCCCCTGCCGTCAGGCTCGTCCGTGCGGCCGGCGCAATCAGGCGGGCCGGGCCGTTGTATGAACTCGGAGGCTCGGCGTCTGCCGGCAGCGGCTCGCCGAGGAGATCCGCGAGTTCCTTGCCCGGCTTCGTCAACAGGCTCGGCAGCAGGTGCTGTTGCCAGTTGGCGATCGTTCCCATGCCGCCGGTCGTGGTGATCGTCGAAAGCAGAAGCTCGTGCACCTGTGCCACCTGGCCGATCAGCTCCCTGCGAATGGGCAGCACGGTCTCCCGGGCCATCTGTCTCTGTTTATCCTCGTTCTCCTGCTTCTTGGCGCTCTCCATCGCGGCGTTAAATCGGGCCCAGGTGCAATTGACCTGCCCCATCGCCCGCACATATCGCATCGTATTGAGCCAGTAGTCGAAGCGTTCCTGGTTGCCCGTTCCCGTCACTTGGGATCGCAGATCGGCCAGCTCGTCCACAAACGCATACTCCTTCTCGACCTCGCTCCACGGTCTCGGGTCGGGCACGATCCCGCCGGGGCCGTCGACCCAGGTCGCCGGCCGGGGCAGATAGGAATCCCGCTTGTGGCCGATTCCCAGGTCGGGCCCGCCGTCGAGCTTCGTGAAGATCTTCGCCGCCGGCTCGGCAACAGCGTCGCCAAACTCGACCCTGGCCCAGTCGAGATAGAAGTCGTGGGAAGGCATGTCGCGGGGCCGCGGATCGACGTTGGACAGGGGCAGATCGGCTTTGTAGCCGTCGACCGCGGGGCCGCCGCAGTTGACCTTGCGAACGATCCCGTTGCCCTCGACTGTGAAGGCCGCGATGCACGGGAACTCGACGATGCCGTCGAACTGAATCTCCAGCATGCCGTTGGCGACCTCGACGCCGGGGAAGGTGTAGTCCAATGCCCGGTCCTTGCCGACGGCGGCGAAGACATCGAGCTTGTCGATCGCCTTGCGGCCCTGGAGCGTCACGCCGAAGACCCGCTTGCCCGCCTGGTCGTAGTGAGGCTCGCAGAATTGCAGCCGCACCGCGTAGGTCCCATTCGGCACTTTCACTCGATAAGCCGCCATGCCGTAGGCGACCGTCTGATACAGGGCATCGTGTTCCGTGTCGGCGATCGCGTTGTTGGGATAGGCCGAGACGTTGCCGCCCTCCCGCCCTTGCGTCCGCTTGGGATCGGGGATCGGCATCTGCTTGCCCAGGTACGGATTCCAGGGCTTCTGGTCCCACGCGGCCTTCGCCAGGGCCGAGACGTTCGGACCCAGGACCCGCGTTCGCCAGTGAATGCCGAGCAGGCCGGAACAGCCGTAGGCCAAAGCGTCGGCCGCGTCCCGCCGCATCCGGCCGACCCAGAGCTGCGGAATGGTCAGCCCCGGGTCGTCCTCCAGCCAGGGGATCGCCCACTGGGGCCGGCCCTCGACGCGGGCGAACCCTGCCTCCACCGGGGCGAAACCGACATTGCGATTGATGCAGCTCATCGGCATTTCCTTCGGCAGCATATTGTCGAAGAGGGCTCGGTCCTTCGGCGGGCCCAGCACCCAGCCGCAAGTCGCGAGGATGAACGGCGACTCGACGTTCTTCGCCGCCTCGATGGCCGCCTTCAGATCCGCGACCGTCGCGGCGACCGCCTCATCTTTCGGGTTTCCCCAAGTCCAATCCTCCGGCGTCCAGAACCAGTAGTAGTCCAGAGGATAAGCCTTCGCGATCCTCTGGAACATCCCCTCGTAGATTTCGCGAACCGTGTTCGGATCGTTCGGATCTTTGCCCTGGCTCTTGGCCCGCTCTCTGACGACGGTGGGAACAGTCAGAGGCGTCTCCGTGCCGACGCACGTCTGAACGCCAAGCGAATGCGCGAACTCGAACGCATCGTGCAGCATCTTGCCCGTCTTGTCGAAGACCGCGTTCCTCTCCTCGGGCGTATCGGGAAACGGCATCGCCCCTGACATCACATCGGGACCGTAATCGTCCTGCTCGAAGAGCTGGGCGGCGCCGAAGGAAAAATCGCCCGTCTTTTTCGCGACGTAGCCCCAGTTGCCGCGGAGCGTGTTCTGATAGCTCGAAGGCGAGCTGAACCGCACGGCACCGTCGAGGTTCACATCGTCCTTCAGGCCGATCCAGACGGTTGGCTCGGGCCCGACTCCGCCCTCGGGATAGGTGTGCAGGCCGATGAAGTTCATCCGCAACTTGGGGAGCTGGGCGATGATGGCCTTGTAGTCATCGGTGTTCCACCAGTCGGGCCCTTCCGGGAAATCGTGGAACGGCTGGATGCCCCGCGTCTTGAACAGCGCCTCGCCCCGCTCGTCCAGGTTGGGCAAAGTCAGGTCGATCTTCTCGTCGGGCACGACGTCCCCGTGCAGGTAGAACCGCACGCCCAGGCGCTCGGCAAGGCGGTACGCGCCGTAGAGCACGCCGACCGCGTCGCCGCCCGCTACGACAAGGACCCTCGATCCGCCGCTGGCGGTGGTCTTGAGCACGTACTGTTGAGGTCCCAGCGTCGAGACCGCTTCGCTGAGCTGCTTGTCGAGAGACCGGATCACAGGCCGGTCCTTGCGTGCGACGGCGATGCTCGCGCCGGCAGGCAGTTGCCCGGCCGTGGCGATCGAATCGAGTCGGCCGGTGCGCAGGTACAGATAGCGACGGACTTCACGAGCCGCCAGATGTTCGAGCGGCTCGGCCTCCTGCGGCTCGACCACGGTAATCGGCTCGTCGGCCGAACAGACCGCCGGGTCAAGAACCTCGCAGACGAGCGCCGCAGACAACGACAGGATCGTGAGGAAAGACGTGAACGAAAGGCACTTGGACGTCATAACAACCACCTCTCTGCATTTACAGCCGGCCGCCGATAGCCTACAATCATGGTTCGCAAATAGTAAATCGGAAATGGCAAATAGTAAATGAGAAGAACGATACTCGACTGTTATACCGACGAGCCGGCAGGGCTGGGCGTGCCGCCCTTCATTGGGGTCTGGCCGCGATACGCCGCGGGCCTGTATGAGGAGGAGCCCGCGTACCTGACCATCGACGACATCCGCCTGGTCCGTTACGTGGAGTGCGTCCCGCAGGTTGTGATCGACCCGCCCCACGGGCGGACCCACCTCGAAGTGCTCAATCACACGCGAAGCTATGAAGAGATCCGACAGGTCCTGGAGAACACCGATGAATTGGTGATCGTCGTCGGCGTCCAGACGCCGGGCAAGTACCTCAGCGCGCGGCCCGGAACGCTGCACGAGGTCGAGAAGCTGCTTCGATCGTTTGAAGAGACAGGCTGTAGGCCGGAGGCGGGAGACCGGAGGGAGAGCCCTACAGCCTCCAGCCTGCAGCCTCCGGCCTGCGGTTTTCTCCGCAAGATCCTCACCGGCCCGGTCCTGATCGGAGGCACCCAGGCTCGCGGCGGAGCCCGGCCCCAGGTCGCCAATGCGGAGTACTTCGACGAGCTTCGACCGCTCACATTCGACACGTACGACCAGTTGCAGCCTCTGGCTCTCAAGGGCGCATCATTCATCAGGCAGATGCCGCACCTGGCGAACCGAATCGTCGAGATCGAGACGGGCCGGGGCTGCCCCCGCGAGCGAGGCTGCTCCTTCTGCACCGAGCCGATCAAGAACAAGGTCCAGTGGCGCAGGCCCGAACTCGTCATCGAGGAAGTCAAGACGCTGATGGATCTCGGGGCGAAGGCTTTTCGACTGGGCAAGCAGTCGTGCATCTACAGCTACGAAGGCGGCGACCACCAGAAGCTCGAAGCGATGCTCTCCGGCCTGGCGGCGATGCGGCCGGCCGTGCTGCACATCGACAACGCCAACCCCCAGATGATCGACGACAAGCGGACGGAACTGTTCGTCAAGTACCTCACGCCGGGCAGCACCGCGGCGATGGGGATCGAGTCATTCGACCCCCGGGTCACCGCGGCGAACAACCTCAATTGCCCCTATGACATGGCGTTCGAGGCGATCCGAACCGTCAATCGCATCGGCGGCTTTCGCGGCGAGAACGGGTGTCACGCCCTGCTGCCCGGGATCAATATTCTGCTGGGCCTGGCCGCCGAAACGCCCGAAACCCTGGACAAGAACTTCGCAGCCCTCAAGCGAATCCTGGACGAAGGCCTGCTCATCCGACGGATCAATATCCGCCGGGTCGTGCCCTTCCCGGGCACGCCGCTGTTCCAACAGGTCGGGCGGAGATTCCTCCGCAAGAACATGCGATATTACGTGGATTGGATCGAGAAGGTCCGCCAGGAGATCGACATCCCCATGCTGCAAAGGCTCTTCCCGGTCGGGACGGTGCTCAAGGACCTGTGCAGCGAGGTCCACAACGGACACATGACCTTTGTGCGTCAGATTGGCAGCTATCCGATCGTCGTCGGGGTCCACGAGCGGCTGCCGCTGAACGAGCGTTTCGACGTCCGCGTCGCCGGCTACAACCGCCGCAGCCTCGTGGGCGAACGGGTCGAACACTGACCGTTGCCGTCGGAGCGTCGCGCTGCGACTACGGGAACATGTAGATGAGCTCGAAGGTCAGTCCGTCGAACTCGAACGGATCGTCCGCGTCCTCGATCTCGGTCCAGGTCACTCGGTAGAGCAGCTTCATCGCGAGGTTCTCCGCGACGTCCCAGCGGGCCCCGGCGCCCAGGTTGTACGAGAAGTTGCGTTCGGTGATCACGTCGCTGTGCCAGCCCATGACCCCGAGACCGCCCGTCACGAGCGGAGTCAGGCGGCTCTTGAGAATGTTGTAGTCGAGGTTCGCCTGCCAGGCCCAGATATCCGTGTCCTCGCGGACGACGACGCCGGGATTGGAAGCGGAAGTCCCTCTGAATCCCGCGTCTCCAAAAAAGACTTCCGTGTTCACGTTGAAGTGATCGGTGAAATTCCAGCCCAGGCCGGCGCCGTAGGCCTCGCCGTCGTCCATCTCGATCTCGGCGGTTCCGTCCAAGCCGGTGGTCGCGTCGCTCCCGAGAGTCTGGAAGATGAAGTAGACATCGCCCCTCCCGGCACGGCTCCACGACAGATCATCGTCGAACGCTCTGGATGCAGTCGCCGTCATCAGCAACGCCGCAAGAGCCCAACTCCATCTCAAGCAAGATTCGTCTCTCATATTCCCGTCCTTTCACAGGTCCGCACGTGCGATCTCACCGCCACGATTCGAAGCTCTCCACCAACGATGCGTTCCACGTCGAATGCAGGGCATCACTGGGTAGAAACGCTCCATATGGGACCCATCGGCCGGATCGTTCACGTGCTTTAGGGACAACTGACGCTCCGCCCAAACGACGAGCCGAGCCCCTGGCAGGTCCGAGAAGACCAGACATCATGAGACAGAGCGGCGACTCAAAGCTCCTTCAGAAGCCGGATCGCCGCTTTGGCCATTCGTTCGCCGCCGCCGGGCTCGATGCGGGAGTTCACCGTCTCGTAGCTGCCCTCGGCGAACGCCTTCTCGGTCGGGACGTACGCGATGCCGTCCTGGCACAATTCGATCACGAGCGTAATCGGGAAAGGACTGGCGTTCTTGATCGCAAGACCGAGGTCCACGAAGACTTCGCCCGGCAGGCCGACGATCGCGACTTCGTCGCTGAGCCGGAACACCTGGACTTCCAGCGGAATGCTCGCCCCTCGCGACTGGGCGTCCACGATCTTGTACGCGCGGACCTGATCGAGGAAGGACAGCTCGGACGTGCCGATCTTGTCCATGTCCCTCTTCGCCTGCTCGACCTCGGCCGGCGTGAATTGCTGCACGGGCGTCTCGATCGCGACGTTCCTGGCGGCGAGACTCGGCTCGGCGATCGCCTTGGCCTGCTCCAGGGCCGCCGCCGCGGTGCGGCCGAGAGTCGTGCCGATGGCTTCCGTCGTGAGACGGTCCCGGGTCGTGACATCGATGTGATTGATGTCGCCGCACGTGCCGTTGCCGAAGAGGAGCACGAAATCCTTGCCGAGCTTCTCTCGCAGGGTCTGCTCGACATAGTATGGATAGTCGGCCGCGTACTGCGTTCCGCCGAGCGTGTCCAGGTGCAGCGAGAAGTTCATCAGACCTGCGATCGCCGTCTGCCCGTCGCGGAACACGATTACGCCGACCTCCGGATCGATCGGGCCCGCCGCCCGCACGATGTCGGGATTCAGGACGCCGGGATTGAAGCGGACGGAGCCATCCTTCATGTGGAATCGGCGATTGAAAGAAAGCCCCTGCTGCTGCGCCAGGACGGCCTCGGCCTGGACGGGCCGGACCTTGGCGTCGGCCTCCTCGATCGCCTCGACGATCCGCGAAACCAGTTGCGAGGGGTAGTCCACTTCTTCGCACGAGTCCTTGCCGTACTTGGCGACGGCTTTCTCGTGGAGATGGTCCCTCAAGGCGTCGGCGTACAGCGGCCCGGTGTGGCTGTGCGTCGCGGCCAGCAGAATGTTGGCCCACGGAATCCCGGCTTCCTTCACCACCCGATCGCGAACCCGCTGGGAGACGTCGATCGAAAGCCCGATGAGGTCGCAGAAGGCCATCGCGATCCGCGTGTCGCCCTGGCGCAACACCAGTGCCTTCGCGTGCAGAGGATTCAACACGCCGGTGCTGAGCCGCTCATTGAAGTAGCCGCACATGCGATAGCCGACCGGCGGCGTGATGTCCGCGACCGCCACGCCCGCCTGGAGCGGCGGTTTCGCGACGGCCTTTCGCTCGCTCTTCTGTCCGGTCAGATTCTCCAGGAACTCGCGAGCCTTCTTCGCCTCGGCCAGCGTATGCCGCAGATCGTTCGGCTCGAGGCACTCGACGACGAGGGGCCCCTTCTTGAAGCCGCCGGCCTGGAGCTTGGCGAAGACAGCCGGGAAGTCGACCATCCCGGTCCCCGGCGTGACATCGACGTTCTTGGGCGGCTTGAAATCCTTGACGCTCATGCCCATGACCAGCCCGTCGACGCTGGGGGCGTCGTCGACAGGGTCGAGCTTGCCGTCGGAGTAATAGAAGATGTTGCCGGGGTCGTACCAGATGCCGAAGTTCCTGTTCCCGACGAACTCGACGGTCTTGCGGCATTGCGGCCCGGTGGCGTTGAGCCCGCCGTGCGGCTTGACGCTGATGCCCATGCCCTTGG
>JBDKUU010000733.1:0-4369 GCA_039679525.1 Phycisphaerales bacterium
TTCGCCTCGACGTTCTGGCGGGTGATCGTCTTATCCTTCTCCCGCTCGCGGGCATTGGCCATTTCGAACTGCTCGGCCGTCAGCAGCGTGATCTTCTTGATGCCCTCGGCGTCGAGAATGTTGTCCGGCTTCAGGATGGACTTGTCCGTCTGTTCCAGGTAATCGATCGCGGCGTCTTCGAGGATGTACCCGCTCAGATCCGTCCCGATGATCTCCAGGATCTGCTCGCGAAACCGCATCCGGTTCGTGTACAGATCGGAGAAATCGAACTGCTTGCCCACGGTCTTGAGCGCCTCGGAGAACTTGGCGTCGAACAGTTCCACGAGGGCTTGCCGGTCCGAAGCCCGCTCACAGCCGAGAGACTGGGCCACTTTGACCACGTCCTGCGTCGTGTTATTGACCCGCACGAAAAAGGCGACGACGATGTCCGCCCGCAGGTTGTCCTTGCAGATCAAGCCCGGCCCCGCCCGGCGGTCGTTCTCGATCCGCTTGACCGAGATGTCCATGTACTCGGCCCGGTGCAGGATCGGGATCACGAACAGGCCCGAGAAGCTGACCTTCGTCCCGCCGACGCCGTTGCGGATCAGGGCCTGGCCCTGGCAGACCTTCTGATAGCACTTGACCAGCAGGGCCAGGAAGCCCACGACGAACAAGACGACAAAAATGACAATCGTGGCGACTACGGCATCCGCAAACATGTCAGTCCTCCAATTTCACGGGGGCTATCCGATACGTTCCTTTGGCGGCGTCTCTCTCGACAACGAGGGCCTTCTCCCCTCGGTTGAACACATGCTCATCGTGGGCCAGGACGTTCAGCAGCAGCAGCGGCGCGCCCTTCGTGGGCACCTCCGCCTGTCCGATCTTGTCCCGCGTCACGTGGGTCGTGACAACCTGGCACACCTTTCCGACCACGTCGCCCGGGGCGTTGTAGTCCTTGTTCAGAATGAAGTAGAACGTCCTCAGCGGCAGCGCCACGAACTTGAGCACGACCGTGCTGATCGCGAAGTTGCCGACGAAGATCGCCAACGCCATCGCCGGCGAGCCCTCGGGATTCAGGTAGTGGTTCCCGAGCATCGAGAACGCCCACAAACTCAGCACCATGACGCTGATCAGGAGCATCGTCGGGACTTCGCCGAGGTAGAAAAAATGCAGAATCGAGTGGCCGATCCCCGGCTCGGCTCCGTCGACGGACCCATCCACATGACCGTCGACATGTCCGCCGATGTCATGCCCCACGTCGATGTGGCCATCGACGTGGAAGTCCGGCCCGCCGTGCGGCACATGAATGTGGAACATGTCGATGTCGAGCGCGCCGAGGATCACCCCGACCCAATACAGCCCCAGAACCAGCAGCAATGCGGTGAACAGCACATTCGCCGGAGCAAAAGCGGCTGTTAGAAACTCGACCATCTCCGCGCCCTTTCACAAGCACAGGTCACGTTCATCCGCCTGCGACCGGAAACTCCCGGCACTGAGAACCTGGGCAACCTCTCGAACAACTCACCAAACCTCGCATTTTCCTCCCGCTCCGGCGGCCGCGAAGCCGCCAAAGGCAGAACGTCGGCATCTGTATCGCCTGAAAAAGACCCTGTCAAGTCCAAAGGCCGACGCGGCACGCGCCGCAGGGTCCATCGCATACAAGCCGTCTTCACAGGGACAGACGCACGACCGGAGGGAATAATCATCGAAGAACCGGATTCCTGTCGGTCGTCGAGTCCGGATGGACCCTCCGGCCGCCCAGATGTCGATCGACTTGACGCGTGCGAGGAACGTGACCTCCGCAGATGCGATTTCAATGAGATTAAGCAATTCCCTTAGAGACACCGGGGTGGTTTCCCGATAGTCTAGTTCATTTATGGGATTTCGTAGCGATCCCGATGTGTGAAGTCACGCGAAATTGTGAACAGGTTTCGCATCCCGGTGTCGCGAGGAAGCGGAGAATCGAGCAGAGCTTGGTTGGACGAGAGTATTGCGCGATGGCGGATGTTCGCCGAAGAAACGGACCGGGCCACTGCTCTATGCGAATCAGGGAGTCATCCGACTATGTCCAGACGACTACATGTTTCGTCTTCCATGAGACTGTCCGGCATCGAGAAGTGCCCCACCGGCATCCGTGGGCTGGATGAGATCACCGCCGGCGGCCTGCCCCGGGGACGCCCCACGCTGGTCTGCGGCGGCGCCGGCTCCGGCAAGACGCTGCTGGCGATGGAATTCATCGTCCGGGGCATCCGCGACTACGGCGAGCCGGGCATCTTCGTCGCCTTTGAGGAGACCGAGGAAGAACTGAGCCAGAACGTCCGGTCCCTGGGCTTCGACCTGGACGCCCTGGTCCGCCGCAAGCAGTTGGCCATGGATTACATCCGCATCGAGCGAAGCGAGATCGAGGAGACCGGCGAGTACAATCTGGAGGGTCTGTTCATACGCCTGGGCGCCATGATCGACAGGATCGGCGCCAAGCGGATCGCCATCGACACCATCGAAGTGCTCTTCGCCGGCCTGCTCAATGAAGCCATCGTGCGGGCCGAACTGCGCCGGCTCCTGCGCTGGCTCAAGGACAAAGGCGTCACCGCCGTCATCACGGGCGAGCAGGGAGAAAGGACGCTCACCCGCCACGGCCTGGAGGAGTACGTCAGCGACTGCGTGATCTTCCTGGACCATCGCCTCATCAACCAGATCGCCACCCGGCGGCTGCGAATCGTCAAGTATCGCGGCTCCGCTCACGGGACCAACGAGTATCCGACGATGATCGACCAGCGGGGCCTGAGCGTTCTGCCGATCAGCTCGCTGGGGCTGGACTACGGCGCCGGCACTCAGCGCATCTCCAGCGGCGTGGGACGCCTGGACGCCATGCTGGGCGGCCGAGGCTACTATCGGGGTAGCAGCGTCCTCGTTTCAGGCACGGCGGGCTCGGGCAAGACCAGTCTGGCCGCCGCTTTCATCGATGCGGCTTGTCGCCGGGGCCAACGTTGCCTGTATATCGCCCTCGAAGAAGCCCCGGCGCAGATCATCCGCAACATGGCTTCCATCCATTTCAGCCTCGGCCGGTGGGTCGACAAAGGGCTGCTGCGATTTCACGGAGTGCGCTCGACCCTCTATGGCCTGGAGCAGCACCTCGTCACACTCCACAGCCTGGTCAACGAGTTTCATCCCTCTGCCGTCGTCGTGGACCCGCTCACCAATCTCATGATCGTCGGCGAATCCGCCGAGGTCAAGTCCATGTTGACGCGGATGATCGACTACCTGAAGAACCAGGGCATTACGGCTTTCTTCACCAGCCTTACCGAGGGCGGCGGACCGGCGGAGCAGACCGAGGTCGGCGTTTCCTCGCTGATGGACACCTGGCTGCTGCTGCGGAACGTCGAGGCGGGCGCCGAACGCAACCGTCTGCTGTTCATCCTCAAGAGCCGGGGCATGGCGCACTCCAACCAGGTCCGCGAGTTTTTGCTGTCCGACGACGGCATTCGGCTCAAAGACGTGTATTCGGGCCCCGGAGCCGTTTTGACGGGCTCCGCCCGGATAGCCCAGGAGGCCAGGGACAGAGCGCAGGCCGTCAGCGATCGTCAGTCGGCCGCCCGGCGACGGCGGGACTTGGAGCAGGAGGAGACCACGGCGGCGGCGCAGTTGGATGGCCTGCGGCTCAGGAGCCTGGCTCTGCAGGAAGAGCTGAGAATGCTCGCCAGCGACGAAGAGAGCCGGCTGGCCATTGCCGCCGACGATCGAATGGAAATGGCCCATGCGCGGAGCGCGGACGGAAATGGGCGATTGAAGAAGAAAGGAGTCGGGCATGGCGCCAGCCGGTACGAGAGAGCGTAAACTCAGGACGTCCGATCGCCGGTCCCACACACAACTCGAGCCGCCGGAGTCGTGGGACTTGCGGCTCTATGTCGCCGGGACTACGCCGCGCACCCTCGCGGCCCTGGCGAACCTGCGGCAGATCTGCGATGAGTATCTCGCCGGCAAATACCAGATCGAAGTCGTCGACCTCCTGCGGAGTCCGCAACTGGCGATCGGCGACCAGATCCTGGCGGTGCCGACTCTCGTGCGAAAGCTGCCCGTGCCGGTGCGCAAGATCATCGGGGACCTCTCGAACAAGGACAGAGTTCTCGTGGGCCTGGACCTGAGAACACGTTAGAAGGACGGGGCCAACATGGCAAAGAGACACGCCACATCCGACAAGAAGCTGCTCGAACAGGCTGTGCTCAAGGCCAAAAGCCAGAAGTACGTCCTGCAATTGTACATCGCAGGTCTTACCCCGCGTTCCCGCGATGCGCTGCGCGCTGTGAGCGCCCTGTGCGAAGGAGAGCTGGCGGGCCGCTGTGACCTGGAGGTGATCGACCTCTACAAGAAGCCCTCGCTGGCTCAGAAAGAA
>JBDKUU010000734.1:0-3806 GCA_039679525.1 Phycisphaerales bacterium
CGCGCGGGGACATCCTTATCGCAGCAGCTCGAGTGTTGTCTCCACCATCTTTTGATAGCGTTTCAAAATCGCGGCGTTGGCCTGATACGCCCGGCTGGCGACGTTCAGGTTCATCATTTCCACGGGCACCTGCACGTTGGGCATGAGGACATAGCCCTGGGTGTCGGCCTTGGGGTTGCCCGGATCGTAGATCCGCTGCAAGGCCCTCATGTCCGGCACGATATTGTCGACTGCGACGCCGCTGACGCCTTCGTTCTCGCTCTTGAGGATCGTCTCGAGCCGGCGGTAGGGCTGGCCCTGTCCGTTGTCGACCGTGCGGGCGTTCGCGATGTTCGAGGAAATGACCTCCATGGCCTTGTCGTGGGCCCGCATGCCGGAGACCGAGATGTCGACCGGGCTGAATACACTCTCGACTGCCATCGCTTCGAATCCTTTCTATTCTATTTGTGGACGACTGGTTCCGTGGACCCGTCGTCGGCGGACAACTACCCTTGGACGCCGACCGCCGTCTCCATCTGGGCCAGCTTCCTCCGCAAAAGCCGGGTGTAGGCCGTGTGACGCAGCGAGTTCTTGAGCATGTCGCCGATCTCGGCCTCGAGGATGACGTCGTTGCCGTTGGATTTGATCGGCGTCGTCTTCGGCTGATACACCTCGGGCTCGATCGCGTCGGAGTCCGCTGCGTCGGCGCGCATGGCCTTGTCCAGCAGCTCCTCAAACTTGATATCGAGGCGTCTATAGCCCGGCGTCTCAATGTTGGCTATGTTGCTGGCGATCGCGCTTTGGCGGAGTCCTTCCGCCTTGATCCCCGTCTCCAGCAACTTGACGATGTCCATCGAATTTTCCATATCCAGGCCTTTCCATTCGAGGGGTCCCGACACGCCGGACTTGGCGGCCGGGAATCCCTGTACAAACTTTGCGCCGGTGTAAAACTAGCAACAAGCGTGCCAGCCGAATTGATTATGGATTATGGATCACGGATTATTGTGCCCGTCATCGGACGGAGGGCCGGAGTCGGGTCGGTCCCGAATGATCAATCTTCAATCATCCATAATCAATCCGTGGGGCGTGTCAGGTTTCTATACAAGGGGGGCGACTTATTTGACATTCGACTGTTGTTGCGGCGACGGCGGGCCGGCGGCAGAATTCTCCCATCAGGAACAAACTTCCGAGAACCAGCTCTCCAAGGGCGATTCCCCGGCGGGCCGCTTTTCTTGAGTCTGACTCCTAAACCCTGAAGATGAATAGAGTTGCATTCCTGCAGAGAGAGGGAACGGCCGAATTCTGGCATGCGGATTGCTCTACCCCCGCTATTCTAAGGGGTATTAGCCATGAATACTACGACGACGATTCTCGACAACACGCGGGCGACCGGGGCTCCTCAGGCCGCGGGCCATGCCAAAGACGCATCGGAATCCACGGGGAGCGAGCCTCAGCAGCGATTCGCTGACGTGTTGCCCCTGGTTCAGGCCGCGATGGAGCAGGCGTCGAACAACGGTGCGACGGAGAAGGTCCCGCCCAAGGCCCATTCCGCGAAGGAGCAGGGGACTGGAGGATCGTCCGGCGGCAGCGAGCGTCCCGGTCGTCGGCGCAAGGAGACTTCGGCCGCTGACGCCCAGATCTCGGCATGGCCGTTCGGCGGGATGATCCAGCCTCTCCTTCAGCGGCAGGTGAGCTCGGGCGCCGCGGGGGTACAGAACGCCAAGATCGCCGCGGGGCAACAGACGGCTGAATCGAAGACCCCCAAGGGGGCTATGAAGGGCGCCGAGAGCGTAGCGACAGCCCACGGGGTCGCCACTGCGGGCGTCGCGGTCGCCAAGACGCAACAACGGACTTCCGTCGCCGAGCAGACGACAGCGGCTGCGTCTGCCGCGACGGCTGCGTCCAAGGGCGACGGTTCCCAAAAACAGCAAGTCGTGTCGTCCACCGCGACGGCGGGCAAGCAGACCTCTGTCGCGGCGCAGCAGACTCCTCAGGACGCCGCGGCGGCGTCGGCCATGTCGACTTCGCCAAATGCGGCCGGGGACAAGCGAGCCGGCCGATTCGAGCGAACGCAGGCTGCGGCTGTCTCGGGGGCCGACGTCCCGGTCTCGGGGGGCAACGCCAAGCCGGACGCGACGGCGGCGGTCAAGGCGAAGGCCGCCGGCCAAGCGGCCGTCCCCCAGGAAAAGGCAGGGGAGACTTCGCCGAAGACGCCGCCGGCGAGCGTCCAACAGATGGACGGTTCTCAAAGGGCCGCAAAGTCCGGGAAGAACGCCCCGGATTCGGCGTCCGCCGTGGAGGGGCATCTGGAGAATGCGGCCAAGCCGACTGTCGCCGTTCGCCGCGAGAGCCTCAAGGAGGCGTCGACTCAGCAGGGAACCAAAGAAAAAGCCGTCTCGGGCGCGAAGGATGCGGCAGCCGTGACGGCCGATTCCCGTGTTGCAGGCGGAGGGTCCATGTCCACCGCGCCGTCTGTCGCGACGTCGGCGCAGAGCCACACGAGTGTCGATGCCGCGGCGGCTCGATCGCCGGTCCAGAGCGTCGGCGAGCAGATCCTCGATTCGATCCGTTCCACCGGGACGCCGGGCGAGCGGGAAGTCCTCGTGAAGCTTCGGCCGCCGGAACTGGGGACGGTCGTCGTCCGGTTCCAGGAGCGGGGCGAGAATCTCACGGGGACTCTGGAGGTCAGCACGAGAGAGGCTCAGCGGGAAATCGAGCGGGCTCTGCCCGACGTTCTGCGAGGGCTTCAGGACGCAGGGGTGCAGGTCCGCCGGGTCGAGGTGGTCACGTCGGATCAATCGGATAGGAATCTCGGGGGAGAGCACCTGCCGCAGGACGTGTGGCAGCAGCATCAGGGGACCGGTCAGGGCCGCGAACACTCTCCGGCATCGCAGACCCATTGGTCGCAGGGCACGGAGGAACGGAACTCCACCCGCCACGGAAGCGCCGGCGAAGAATCGCAGACGACCGTGGCGCCCGGTCGGATCGACGTGCTGTTGTGACGTCCTCTGGAGGCGTCAGGCCCTGGGCATGACGGAACGGGCGGGAGTGTACTTTTCCTGCGCGGAGCCGATCTTTCGCGTGTACCACTTCCGTCGGGCGATCTCGATCGAACGAAGGAAGCTGTGCTTGAACCGATTGAGGGAGAACCGCTCGATCACCGTGTTTCTCGCCTGTCGGCCCATCATGCGGGCCAGGTCCCCGTCTTCCAGGAGGATCTTCGCGTAATGCTGCAATTCCTTGGGATTGTCGCTGAGGAAGCCGGAGACGCCGTGCTTGATGGGCGAAGTGGGGTGCCGGTTGCCCAGCACGGGCAGCCCGGCGGCCATCGCCTCGGCCGTGGCCATGTTGTGCCCCGCCTCGAAACGCGGGTCGGCCGTGTGGATGTAGAAGCGGTGGGATTGGATCAGCGTCTTGAGATGGCTCCAGTCCTTCGCGGCCTCGACCCCCGGGATGTCCGGATTGTGGCCCACCAGCGTGACCGGAATCCCCTCGAACGCCTGCTCGTGGAAATCCCAGAGCAGAATCTGCCGGCGGCTGCTGATGAAATTGCAGATTCGAAGCCCCCGGGCCGTGTGTCCCTCACAGAGCGGGTAATCGTCGATATCGATGCCGAAGGGCACGATGTCGTCGGTATAGCCCCAGGATTCCCCCTTGAACATGGACGTTGCGACGACGTGCACGCCGATCATCTCGACGTAGGATCGCAGCATGTCCTTCATCGTCTGGGGATCGACGTTGGCCTTCTCCTCCTGGAGACGGCCTTCGAGCGTGTGGTGCAGGACGAGCACCTTGGGTTCGGGGCGCAACCGCGCGTCGAGAAGATC
>JBDKUU010000735.1:0-2840 GCA_039679525.1 Phycisphaerales bacterium
CGGCAAAGAGAGCACGCGCGAAACGGTCGTGCGAAGGACATTTTGCGCTTTGCGCCAATAGCATGAACCCCAAAGAAGCCGGGGACCTCAATCAGTACGTAAGACGATGCGCAGCATCGCTCCCATGCTATTGGCACAAGGCGCAAAATGCCCGCCGGCCCGTCGCGCAGCGGCGAGCCGGCGGACTCCGGATCTGTCCGTCCCTTCCTTGTGCTCCGCGATCCTATTCGGCCGACCCCGCGTGCACAAACGGTCATGCGCCCCGTACTGAGCAGGTCCGCAAAATCGCTCTGATGAGGCGGATCCAAGTCACAATTCGAGGCACGAAACTCGAAATCCGGAACAAAATCCAAACTATGAAAACCCGAATGACCGAAACGCTGCCGCCTGTCGAATGGGTCGTTTCGAAATTGGCGTTTCGGTCATTCGTGCTTGTTTCGGACTCTCTGCTTCGGATTCCAACGACATCGGCGCGTGTCGGACTGTCCAAAGACTTCAGCGAACCTGCTCAGTTGGGAGACTTGCTGGCCTGCGATGTCGCGCCGTAGGCGCCCATGTTGACCCGCAGCCCTCGGGGTTGCGGCTCGTTCGCGATGCTCGTCGACGGATCGCCCGCGTCGACGCAGGGGCTCGTGACGTCGTCGAGGACCCAGGCCTTCGCGGCCGGGTCCCACCGGCCTGCCTTGGATTTCAGATGGTAGTCGTCCTTCCCGGCATCCGCGAACAGCGGATCGACGGCGAAATTGCCCGTGCCGGGCCACCCGCCCTGGACGTCGTTGTACCGAATGAGGTACTCGCCGTCCTCGACGTCGTCGGCCATGTAGATCTCGTTCTGCCAGAAGATGTTGTTCGTGACCGAGACGGCGCCGAACGACCAGTCCGGGATGATGTTCGATTCCAGGTTCAGGGCGTTGGGCTTGTTGGCCACGAACGTGTTGTTCCGGATCGTGGGCACGCTCAACCAGTTCATGATGCCGCCGCCGGTGCCGGCCTGGTTGCGAACGATCACGTTGTTCGTAATCGTGCAGTCCGCGGCGTACAGGGCAATGGCCCCGCCGTCCGAATCCGCGGAATTGTCCATGATCACGTTGTTCGTGATGGTCGCATAGCCGCCGGCGTAGCACAGGATCGCCCCGCCGCTGCGGGCGTAGCAGTGAGAGATCATGCACGAGTCGATCGTCGGGGTCGTGATCAGATCATAGCCCGGGTCGGCCTCGTCGGAACTGGCGCACAGGATCGCTCCGCCGTAGATGCCGTTGAAGCCGCCGTCGCGAGCGCGATCCTTGTGAGAGTATTGGAGCGTGCAGTACTTCAACTGGTCGTCCGACGCGCTGTTGACGAAGCGGATGCCGAACCATCCTTCGTCGATGTCGGTGGCCGTGAAGAGGATATTCTCCTGTTCGGTTCCGACGGCCTTGAGGGTCGCCCGGTAGCCGACGGTCAGGCTGAAGTGCCCTGCGAACCGCACGACCACGCCGGGCTCGATCGCCAGCGTCTGGTTCTTGGCGACGGAGATGTCGCCTACGACGGTGTAGGGGCTGTTCGCCTTCTTCCACACGCCCTTGACCGCGCCGGCGGACACCACGGTTCCGGTGATCCCCACGCCATGCAGGCTGACCTCCATCGTCGGCACGTTGCTGCTGTTCGAATGAAGGGTCAGCGTGCCCTTGTACGGCTTCTCCTGGGTGGGCTGGAACCGCACCTTCACCTGGGCGACGCCGCCCGGCGACAGGACCTTGTTCTGGGCTCCCGCCTCGAGGGAGAAAGCCCCTTCCGTGACGGCCGCATCGACGATCTTGAAGTCGCCCGTGCCCGTGTTGGAGAGCTCGACGACCAGGGTCTTGCTCGCGTTGACCGCGACGAATCCGGCGTCCACCGTGGTCGAAGGCGACACGGTCATCAGGGGCAGATCCGATTGGTTCTCGCACGCGCCCAGATCCAGGGCGCCGCAATGAATCCTCGGCGCTCCGACAAGGTCCGCGTCGGGAAGCTCGTCCATCAGCATTGCGGAATTGATGCACGGCGAATCCGGCCGCAACCTCCAGTTGGCGGAAGCGCCGTCGTACTCCGCGCCGACTCCGTCGCTCGGGTCCAGGAAGCAGGGGTCCATCGCCATATTGCCTTCGCCGGCGAACCCGTTCTGCACGTCGCAGAACGTCACGGTCGGGTGGCATTCCGCCGTCATGATTTGATACCTGTCGTTGCCCCAGAGGATCGTGTTCGTCACGTTGACTCCGTCCCAGGAGGACGAGAAAAGGCCGCCCGGGAAGTTGTTCACGATCGTGCAATTCCAGATCTCCGGCACCCCCGAGTCGTCGACGCAGACGCCGCCGCACTGGGTGGAACCGCCCACGGACGTGTTGTTCGCGATGAGGGTGTTGCTGATGATCGAGTAGCTGTCGATGCAATAGATCGCTCCGGCCCCCCCGCCGGTGTTGTTCGTGATCCGGCAGTTCTCGATCAACGGATCGGACGACTCGCAGTAGACGCCGCCGCCCAGGAGGTCGGCCTCGTTGACGAGGGTCGAGTCATCCCCCGGATTCAGTCCCGCATTCTTCTTGGCATAGCTGATCGAGCAATAGCTCAAGACATCGTCCGCGCTCGAATTCACGAAGCGCAGGCCGCCCCAGCCCGTCATGCGGTTCCACGCGGTCAGCTCGATCGGCTGCGCGTCGTTGCCCTGGGCCGTCAGCTTGGCGCTCTGGCCCACCGTCAGGCCGGCGTCCTGCGCGAACAGCACCTTGACGCCGGGCTCGATCACCAGCTTGCCGCCCTTGACGACTTCGACGTCGCCCGTGACGAAATAAGGCGATCGGTCGCGGGACCACGTCCCCGACACC
>JBDKUU010000736.1:0-2474 GCA_039679525.1 Phycisphaerales bacterium
ATCCTGAGGGTCAAAGGTCAGGCGATCTGAGGCGAAGAGCTTCGGGCAGAGCGGTTCATATCCGTCTGTGCTCGTACTTAGGTTTGGCTCTTGTCACGTGATCCGCGACACGGTATCCTGAGCGTCCAAGAACGTCTGACCTGGAGCACGTGGGTGTCGTGGATCAACCACTCTCTGACCTCGAATACGAACAACGGTCGGCGGCCGCAGCCCAGACGGGGTTCCCGGTCTCGAAACGCCGCGAGGATGCTGCTGCTCATAAACACATCGGCGTCGCCCGCCAACCCGCTCCCCGTGCCACGCTTGCCTTCACCACCCTGGAGGAGTGGCTCTTCTGGGAGGATCGGCCGGCCTATCCCTGGTCGTGCTTCATCCGGCTGCATTTCACGGGACAACTGGACCGCGCCGCGTTCGAAACGGCCGCGTGCAGAGTTCTCAGGCGTCATCCGCTGTTTTGCGCCAAGGCCCGGATGCGAGGCCGAATGCACCTGGAGTGGGTCGTGCAAGACGATCCTCAGCCGACCGTCACGTGGCAGTCAGGAGCCGTGGGCGGAGCCTTCCCCGCGGCGACGTCCGTGGACCTCTTCCAGGAGATCGGGATTCGCTTCCATGTCGTCTCGGACGGCCGCCGATGCGACCTCACGCTCCAGTTTCATCACGCCTGTTGCGACGGCGTCGGCATTCTGGCGTTTATCGACGAGTTGCTGATCGCCTATGCGCTGGCCCTCGGCGCAGTTTCGGACGGACTGCGATTGCCGCCGCTGGAGCCGGAGAGACTGATCCGGCGAGACAAGTTCGGCCTGACCTTTGGCAAGCGCGTCCGCATGGCGCCCGGACGCCTGCTGGGCCTGGACGGCGCGGCGAAATTCCTGCTGCGTTCGCCGGCAACGATCGTGCCGCACCAACCCTGCGAGGACGACGGTCCGCCTCCGCCGGGATATCCGGCCGTCCTCAGCGGCGTTCTCGAACCCGGGGAGTCCTCGCGTCTTCGCGACGTCGCGGCGCAACACGGCGCGACGCTCAACAGTCTGCTGACTCGGGAGTTGTTCCTCGCGCTGGCCGACTGGCGAACCCGCTGGAACGTCCCGGGCGCCGACGATTGGCTGCGGATCATGATTCCCATCAACCTGCGGACCGACGGCGATCGGCAGCTTCCCGCCGCCAGTCTGGCGAGCTTCGTCTGCCTGGATCGACGCCGGCAGGACTTCGCGGATCGCGAGCGTTTGCTGAACGGCATCCACGAACAGATGCGTGCCGTCCTCCAGCGAAAGCTCGGGTTCACGTTCGTGTCTTCCTGCCGGGCGCTCAATCTGATCCCCGGCATGCTCAGGGCCCACATCCGCAAGCCTCGTTGCCAGGTGTCCACCGTCCTGACGAACCTGGGCAGGACTTTTGTCCACTCGCCCCTGCCGCGGCAGACGGGCCGACTCGTGGCGGGCAACGTCACGCTGGAGGGTCTCGATTCCGTGGCGCCGATCCGGCCCTATACGTGCGCGTCTTTCGCGGCAACCACGTACGCGGACCGATTGACGATCACGCTTCACTACGACCCCAGACCTCTGACCGGTCCCCAGGCCGCGGACTTGCTCGACACCTTCCTCCGACGACTGCGGACCACGTGACGGCTCGTCGATACGACCCCCATGAATAAACGTGCCGCCCGGACCTCGCCCGGGCGGCACAACTCGAATGGGAATCGCCGATCTGAAATTGCGTCTTTCAGAACTCCATTGCGACCATACAGGGATCTCCTATCCCTGCACTTTGACCTTCACAGCCTTGGCCTTCTCGGCTTTGGGCAACGTCACAGACAGGACGCCGTCCTTGACCACGGCCTCGATCTTCTCCTGATCGACCTCGGCGGGCAGCGCAATCTCCCTGCGGAACGAGCCCCAGGCGCTCTCCATGTGGTAGAAGCCGTCCCCGTCGGCCTCGTGAGATTCCTTCTTCTCGCCGCTGAGCGTCAGCGTGTTGCCGTAGACCGAGATGTCGATATCCTCGGGCTTGCAGCCGGGGACTTCGGCCCGGATCATGACCGCGTCGTCCTTCTCGGCAACGTCTATCGCCGGCCAGGCCCTCTCGCCCAGCAGGGAGAACGGTGTGTCCAGTCCTCGGAAGAAGCTGTTGAACAAGTCGTCCATCGGGCTGCGAACAGCGCTCAATTCGTTTCTGTTTCTGCGACTCCAGGGTACCATTGCCATAGGTTTTTCTCCTTTCTTACCAAAACACGACTTTGAATCTCTTGTAGTTCCAAACCCGCATTTTTCACAGAAAGGATATGCAAACCGCGTGCCAGACAACAATGCCCGAAAACCGGCGAAATCGCTTCGCCAATGAGGCCGCACATGCGAGACTACGCCATTTCGGCTGTCAAAATGGCATTTCCCCTACGCCAGAGCAGGAATTCCTCCCCGCGATGACCATTATCATGGAGGACGCTCACGGCACGGGCGACAGCGCCGGCTTTGAGGCTT
>JBDKUU010000737.1:0-5101 GCA_039679525.1 Phycisphaerales bacterium
CGGCGAAAGATAGACCGAGTCCTCGGTCGTGGAAGTCCCCTGGGTGCCCGTCTGGGACGCGCCGCGGGTCCCGTTCGCGCCATAGATCTGATTCAACGCCGCCGTCACGGATCCGTCCACTGCCGAAATCGACATTTTCTGCCCTTCCATGAGAACCATCTTCACAATTTACGTGACTAGCCAGAACATGCTGCAAATCTCGTGCCGAACACACGATAGAATCCGCGGTGGGACACTGAGGGGCGTATGACTGTTCTTGCGATTCCATCGGCGACAGGGGTGTTCCGACGAATTCCAGGGATGCGACCGGCCCACGATGCTCGTGAGGGAAAAGGGGACATTCTACTTTTTTCCCGCGGGGGTGGTGTTCTGTGGGATGTCTGTCGAATAAGCAGAATGTCCCTTTTTCCCTGAGACAGGACGTGCTCGACGCGATCCTGGGCAGGAACCTCCGCTTGGCAGGAAGATCCCTCCATCTACCGGACTGTCTTGCCGAGGGGCTTGGCGATGCCTTGAGAGGGCATGAGGAACCTGGCATCGCGCGGGAAGACCCCACCGGGACGAGCCGGTTTCGGTCGCCGGCGACGACCTCGATGATCCGGACCGGTCAGACCGACCGGCGGCGGATCAGTTCGGTGGGCAGTTTGATCGTCACCGGCTCCACGGCCCCCTGCGACTCGATCTGCTCGATCAACAGGGTGACCGCGAGAGCCGCCATGTCCTCGATGGGCTGGCGGACCGTGGTGATGGGACAATCGAAGTAATCCGCGTTGGGCATATCGTCGAACCCGATCAGGCCCATCTGGCCGGGAATCGCGATTCCGTGCTCGCGGAGGGCCCGCAATGCCCCCAGCGTGACCAGATGGCTCATGGCGAAAATCGCCGTCGGCGGCGGGTCCATCTGGAGGAGTCGCTTGGTTTCGAGATAGCCGTTCTGTTGGCCGTAGAGATCGCCGACGATCAGCCGATCGTCCACGGGGACGTCGTGCCGGGCGTGGGCGTCGCGATAGCCCCGAATCCGCTCGTCGTTGATCCAGGAATGGGGCAGGCGTTGGATGCAGCCGATCCGGCGGTAGCCCGCCTCGATCAAATGCTCGGTCGCCTCGAAGGCCCCTTTGTAGTTGTCCACGCCGACGCAGTGGCAGCCCACGTCCGGGACGATGCGATCCACGACGACCACCGGCAGGCCGCGATGCGACAGCCGGGCGATGTGGTCCCACTGCTTGCCGACCGGAAGGATGAGCAGGCCATCGATATCCCGCGCGAGCAATTGCTCTATTCGCTGTACTTCCGCTTGAGTGTCTTCGAGCGTGTCGCAGACGAGCACTGAAAGGCCGGACGCCGCCGCCCGACTTACGATCGTGCGGGCCAGCCGGCCGAGGAAATAGTGCGAAAGATCCGGAATGACCAGACCTAAAGTCTGTGTCCGCAAGGGTTTAGGTTTGAAGACGCTATGGCCGTGAGTGTAGCCCAGTCGCCGCGCGGCCTCGAAAATAGCTTGTTCGGTCTCCGGCCGGATTTTGTACATGCTGCCGTGGCCGCTCAAAACCCTCGACACCGTGGCCTCGGAAAAGCCAACCTTCGCCGCTATCCGCTTTAGAGTAACTTTCGCCATGGCCCAACCAGACCCATGCGCCAACCTTGGTGTGATTCATGCAAGTTTTGCACGTGGTACCACCGGGGGGCCGGATCGTCAAGCAAAAAAGCCGTGGCTCCGGGGATGAACGCCGGAACCACGGCCGATGGACATTTCTACTCTACTCTCGATTCTTACTTGCCGATCGCGGCGATCGTATAGAAGTTGTTATCCGAGTTCTGGGGGCCAAAGACATAAGTGCCGGCGGCCAGGTCGCCCGAGAACACGCTCATCGGACGGTCCATCGTGGCGCTCTCCCGGATGTAGACCTTCAGGCCCGTGTTCTTGAACTGTCCGGGTTTGGCGAAGGCCGCAACAACCTTGTCTATCGAGCCCTGCTGATCCACGATGCGATCGTCGCAGGTGAGGTACACGGTCGCGGCCCGGGCCAGAGTCACAGTATATGCGACGTCCGTCTCGGCAGCGGCCTTATCGAAATTGAACATGAGCACGTAGTCGGCGCCCGCCAGTTCCGCAGGAATGTTGGCCCACGGATAGGGACGATCCGAAAAGACGGTGGAGCCGTCCAGCCAGGCGCCGGACAGGAACAGCGGCGTCGTGTCTTCGGCGACCGTCTTGATGGGCGAGGCGTCCGTTCTGGTGCCCGTCTGTCCCTTGGCCCGCACGACGGCGGTGATCACCGGCGCCTTGTTGGGAGTGGACGAGGCCACCGTGGGATAGAGCTGGATATCGTCGAAGTAGACGGTGCCCTTGCTGCCCGCGCCCTCGATGCCGACAGTCAGGCCGGTCACCTTGCTCAGATTCCCGCTGACCTTGGACAGATCGATGTTCCACGCGATCCACATGGGCTTGGCCAAATCGGCCGAATCGCCGCCGTAGGTCACCTTGGCGCCGCCGATCTTCACATACAGCGTGCCGTTTCCGGCGTTATCGGCCAGGCCCTGGAAGTACAGCGTCAGGCTCTTGACTCCGCTGGTGGTCCAGTTCTGGGCCGAAGCGAACGTCAGCGTGGCCTCGGAGGTCGTCATGCTCGTGTTGTCGTACGCCATGGGCATCGACTGCTTGCCGCCGTGAATGATCGTCTGCTCGGCGAACGGGGCTTCCATATGGCCGACCACCGAGCCGCTCTTGCTGTCGGTCATGCCGTCGACCCAGGACTCGTAGATCCGCGAGCCCTCCTCGTCGGTGTAGCTCTCGAAATCCTCGACGATCTTGAACTTGCGGGTCGTGAAGCTCCAGACGTCGCCTTCGTAAATGCTGGGAGTCACGGCGTTGTTGACCTCGTCGACGCGCCAGTAGTAGGTGGTCTCCAGGTCCATCGCGGCAGGCGTGAAACCATGGTCGGCGACCGTGGAGGCCGCAGCCGTGCCGCCGGCGACGGCGCTCTTGTCCTTGCCGAAGTAGATCTTGTGCGAGCCGGCCTCGCGTCCCGGCCGCCAATTCAGCGAAGCGTCGAGATCGACGCCCGTGGCCGCATCGGCGGGCACAGGCAGGAAGGCCTGGACGGGGACGTAGTAGAACCGCACCTCGCTCAGGCTGCCTTTGGCGACGCCGCCCCAGGTGCTGTCGATCGTGAGCTTCACGTACTTGGCGACCACGCCGCCGAACTCGACAGTGGTGTTGTGCGTGTCGGTGGCCGAACCCGTCGCCTGGGCGAACTCGGGCACGCCGGCCAGCTCGGTCCAGACGCTGCCGTCGACCGAGTATTCGATCGTGACGCCCTTGACGCCGAAGCCGACGAAGGCCTCGACCAACTGGTTGGAATTCCAGACCCACAGCCGATCCAGCTTGTAGGCCTTGTCAAACGCGTACTGAATCCAGACCGGCGACGCGTCGCCGCTGAGCCACATCGTCTTGGCGTCGACGGAGTGCTCATCGTTGGCGTTGAGCCCCAAGCCGTCGATGGTCTTCTCCGGCCCCATGTCCGCCTGAGAACTGGAGGCGGTGGCGGTGATCTTCGTGATCGGGTAGCTGAACGGCTCGACGGTGAACGACCAGATGTCGCCCTTGGTGACCTTGCCGTCGACGGCGTTGACCTCGTCGACGCGCCAGTAATAGGTCTGGCCGTAGACCAGGCCGGCCGGATCGTACGTCGCGTCGGTCACTTCCGCACCGGCGGTGGCGCCAGTCACCTCAGCGAGATCGACGCCCAGGAACACCTGGTGCTTGCCGGCGCCGGCCGGAGCAGTCCAGCTCAGATTCGTGTCCCTCGCGACGTCCTTGGCGTCCTTTGCGGGAACCGGCTCCAGGGCCTTCGTTGGAGCCACGATCTGAGTGATGTCGATGAAGCAGATCTTGGAGTTGACGGCGCCCGTCCCCGGTTGGATCGTCAGACGCTCGTCGAGGACTTTCACCGTCAGGTTGAACTCATCGTAGTTGTCGGCAGCCACAACCGCCTGCCCGTCGGGATCGGCGACCTGAACGCCTTCCACGTTGAAAGCCTCCGTGGAGTCGGTGGCCGTGGGGTCTCCGGCTACCCAATGCAGGTTGTATTCGCCGTTGGGCAGCACGATCTCCCAGATCGCGGCCGCGCCCTTCTGAAGGTGGATCATAGTGTCATATCTCTGATCGGCGTTCGCATTGGCGCGATCGCGAGTGTCGGCGGAGATGTCGCGGCTCCAGCCGTAGCTGTACCCGTTGCCACGATCGCCGAAGGCCAGTCCGGAATCCACCAGATAGCCGGCAGGAACCTCGGCCGCAGCCGTCTGGAAGTTGATCTTGACGACCAGTTGGGCGTTGGCCGCCCCGCCTGCCGACAAGATGCCGATCAAAGCAAACAACACCACTGACTTGCGATACATTACTGATTCCTCCATTCTACGTTGTACCCACTGAGATTCCGACCAACATTGGCCACGTCCATCCATGGAGATGTGCGGGCGAGGAGACGCGATTGACGCCCCAGCCGGCGCACGTCACGATTGTCTTCGACAAATCCCGAGCCTTCCTGTAGGAGACCTCCTAATCCAGGTGCCTGTTTGACGTGAGTTGATGACTTGAAATTCGTGGAGGCGTCCCGTGCATCGACCGACCGATGCCCGGACGCACGCAGAGAGGGATTGCTCAGTCACACCCTTTCGGCCCCCCTGCAACGCCAAACCCATAGCCGATCCTCCGGGCCCGCCACGCCGTCGCGCGTCGGGGAATGAAAAAAAGACGCAGGCAATTCACCTTATTTGTACCACAAGGGAGGCCTGGACCTCAAGAGAATTCCCCCTGGGACCGATAACTTTCTGTCCACGGGACAGAATGTCGCCCTCCGCAAGCCCCGTCCCGAGATCCGTCACGGGGTGTGCGATCGGCTCGGACGTCACTGCTCCGCGCGGATCGCCCATTCGCCGGAGAGGCGTTTGCCGTCGGGGCCCAGATAGGTGGTTTCAAGAATGTAGGTCTTGTCCCGCTCGACTCGCAGGTCGAGGTCGAACTCGTATGCCCGAAGGAAATCCCGCCAGGAATTGTTGTTGTCGACCGGCCGCATCAGGTCGATGTCCGGCCAGATCATCA
>JBDKUU010000738.1:0-2829 GCA_039679525.1 Phycisphaerales bacterium
ATGGAGGAGGTACATGGCTCGGAGCCTGGTGTCCGTCGCCATCGTCGCTGCATTGGGGCTGGCGGGCTGTTCCCGCTCGAACGGCCCCCGCATGGCGCCGACTGCTGAAATCGAAACAGGGCCCGCCCCGTCCGGGGTGGTGGAACGCCTGCAGGACGAGCGACTGCCCGCGCTGAAGTCGATCGAACCCTGGAACAGCAAATTCGGCCCCGGATTCAAGCTGACCACCGACCATTACGAGATCCTCTCCACCGTCCAGCAGCCGCTGATTCTCCGCATGATCCCCGGGTTTGTCGAATCCGCCTACCGCGGCTACAACGATCAGTTGGCCGAGCCCATCGAGACCGCCACCAAGTTCACGATCTACCTGTTCGCGGACCGGCAGCAGTGGGAGGACTTCACTCACGATTTCGCGGGGGACCAGGCGCCGCTGTTCCTCAAGATCAAGACCGGGGCCTACTATCTCAACGGCTCCTGCGTCGTTTACGACATCGGACCCAAGAGGACGCTGGCGGCCGTCGGGCACGAAGGCTGGCACCAGTTCAACAGCCGGCTCTTCAAATACCGGCTGCCGAGCTGGCTCGACGAGGGCGTGGCCATGCTCTTCGAGGCCAGCGTCTACGAGCAGGGCCTGTTCCGCTTCGACCCGGCCACGAATGTCCAGCGGCTCGGAGCCCTCAAGGACACCCTCGGAAAATCCAAGCAGATCCCTCTTCGCGACCTGATCACGACCAGTCCGGGCGAGGTCCTGGCCTCGGACCAGACCGAGGCCGTCATGGCCTTCTACAGCCAATCATATGCCCTGGTCCGCTTCCTCCGCGAATCCGGCTACGGCATGCGGCTCAGCGCCTACCACCGGTTGATGCAGGACGGACTTTTCGGCCTCTGGCCGCTCGATCCAGCGACGGGTGCGATCGCGGAGAACCGCAACCTCCCACGGACGATTCCGTGGAACCGCGAGGTGGGCCGTCTGCTCTTCGATCGCTATGTCGGCAACGACATCGAGCAACTCGACGCAGAGTACCAGGCTTTTTGCCGCCGCATCGTGAGCGGCCTGGCCTTCGTACACGTCGAAGAGGGCGACCAGTTCGCCGCCAAGTGACTTGACGGTCGACGGCAGCCCCTTCTATACTGAGATCCGAAGTACGATCCCGCTCTCGCGGGGTCGAGTTCGAGATTTCGGATCTGAGCCCATGCAAATAATCCTTGCCTCGACCTCGCCGCGGCGCAGACAGCTCCTCACGGAGGCCGGCTACGCGTTTCGCGCCATTTCGCCCAAGCTCGACGAATCCACGTTTCAGCGCACGGCGGCCACCACTCGGGGATACGCGGAAGAACTGGCGTTGGCCAAAGCCCGGAGCGTCGCTCCGGACTTCCCCGAAGACTTGGTCGTCGGGGCCGACACGATCTGCGATCTGGACGGCGCGGTGATCGGCAAAGCCGCCGACGCCCGCGAGGCCGAACGAATCACCCGCAAGCTCTTCAGCCGGCCGCACCTGGTCATCTCGGGCTTGGCCCTGATCTGGGTGAATCGCGGCATCGAGATCGTCCAATCGGATGTCACAACGGTCTATCCCCGCAAGCTCACGGAATCCCAGATCGCCGAGCACATCGCAAACGGCGGCTGGAAAGGCAAGGCCGGCGCCTACGGCATCCAGGAGGTCGGCGACGCCTTCGTCGACCACATCGAAGGCAGCTTCACCAACGTCATGGGCATGCCCATGGAGCTGCTTCGGCGGCTGATCGTCACCATTTGAAGTAGCAGCCGTAGTGGCGGTAGAAGAGGCCGATGGTCCGCATCGCGATGATCGCGACGACCTGCACCAGGAGGTTCAGGCCCAGGTGGGCGGTCAGGGCCATGGTCTCGGCCTTGGGAGTCCGCTGGGTCGTGTGAAACTCCAGGATGCAGGCGGCGGTCAGCAGGGCGACCGCGGTCAGGTAGGGGAAGAAGGCCCGCGGCAGGGGGGCCAGGAGGTAGTCCGGACGGAGCAGGGCGAACGTGCCGCCTACAGCGGTCGTCAGGATCGCGGCGGGAAAGAGGAACAAGCCGCCGATCAGGAGAACCTGCAGGACCCGGTGCAGGAAGGTGACGCCGGAGAACACGGCGCCCATGGTGATGCCGCTGGCCTGCGTCAGCGACAGGGTGATGAGGAACGGCGTCTCGACCAAAAACAGCGTGAGGAAAAACACGATAAACGGGCCCAGAACGTACAGCAGGAACGTGATCGAGGTGCCGATCTCGATCTGCGGAAGCTCGTCGTCGTCGGTTGCGGTCTCGGAGATGACGTTCAGGTAGAAGCCGAACAGCCAGCCCCAGATGATGAAGCTCGAAATGTGGTTGATGCAGCAGGCGTCGGCCAGGAAGAACCGGAAGCACACGACCGCCGCCACGAACGTCAGCGTCGTGACGTTGTGCGGATTGAAGAACACCTTCCAGCTATCGACGAGGGCCGCGTGATAGAAGCCCGGGATGGGGTCCTCCTTGGGCTTGGGCTCCGGCTCGACTTTCCTGGCTTTCTGAAAGCTCTCGGCGGGGATGAAGAACTTCTGCTCGCAACTGAGGCACTTGGCTCGCCTGCCGGCGTGCTTGCTGTCGAAGGCGATCAAGGCGCCGCACTTGGGACAGTTGAACTCTATCGTCATAGGTCGTCAATCCTGAACGCTCGATCAGGGACCTACCTGAAATCCAAATCCGAAATTCGAAGCACGAAATTCGAAACAAACCCAAATGACCCAAATTCGAAATTCAAAACGACTGGAGCCGGGAGTGCGGCAGCGTTTCGGTCATTTGAGCTTCGTGCTTTGAATTTGTTTCGGATTTCGAGTTTC
>JBDKUU010000739.1:0-12607 GCA_039679525.1 Phycisphaerales bacterium
GCGCCGTCCTGATCGATCCTGCCCAGCCCGAGTCGATTCATTCGCTGTTCTGCCAGGGCGTGGGCCAGTTCATGATTCAGGGCTGGAACGACGAAAAGGATCGGTGGATGCCCGAGGTCAATCCGAACGAGGACGACAGCCTCAAGGACTCCGATTTCCTGCTGACGAAGGATCAGAAGGAGATGGATCCGAACAGACCGGCGCTGTGGTATCCGCGAGGCGGGACCAGTCTGCACGATCCCAACTTGCCCGTCGACCAGATCGACCAGGACCATTTCAATCAGATCCCCGGTTTGGGACGGGCCCTGCGGTTCACGTTCACGCTGTACGACTCGCGAAACCTGATCAAGAACGGCAGGACGTTCACGCATATTGTCTACCTGGACAATTGATGGAGCACGCCATGAAGGAATCGAGCGGACATATTGCGGCGGACAAGTCCCGGGGCTCGGCCCTGATCCTGACGGTCGTCCTCACGAGCCTGCTGGCCATCGTTGGCGTGCTGTTCGTCATGGGCATGCGGATCGACAAGATGGCCACCACGGCGGCCACGGAGAGCCGGGAGCTGACCTGCGCCGTCGACACGGTTCTGACGCGGATCGACCAGGTCCTGGCCGAGGATGTCCCGGGAGTCACCAAGAACCAGGAATACTACGATTATCCCGACGATCTGAACCCCTGGCTGGCCGATCTGGAGCCGTACGAATCCAACGGCAAGCACTACTGGCGGCAGATCAGCAATCTGGACGGCATTCTCACCACCGGGGCGAAGAACATCGCTATCAACAAGGTCCTCGGCGAGCGGGACGCCATCGTCACATCGAACACGACCGCGGACGATCCCGATGTCCTGGCCGACGCCGATGGCGACGGCGTGCCGGACGCCAAGTGGTTTCGAGTCCCCGGCGTGATGACGAGCAAAGGCAAGCGGTTCTACGCGGCCGTGCGCATCATCGACAACGGCGGCATGCTCAACATGAACACGGGACTGGCGTTCGATCCGAGCGATTCGACCAGTTCCGGCGTCGATCCGACCAGCCCGCTTCGGGTGAACGTCCTGGCGCTGGCGGCCGGCGTCGGCGCCGCTCCTTCCAGCACCGATGAGAACAAGCTGCTGGGGACCCGGGCCAACGGCGCGGTGGGTTCCGCCGCCGCCCGCGACATGGCGTCCTACGAACGGTCCGTGATCTGGCGGTACCTGGATGTGGAGAACCCCAACTACACCCCGTTCGACATGTCGGACGAGCTCGAGCTTCGCTATCGGTATCTGCTCGATCAGACGGAGATCGACACCCGCGTCGAGACTTGCGGGCTGTTCACCGGGGCTTCGGTGCCCGTCAATAGACAACTCGACAAGTGGTTCCCGCGAGTGACCGGCGAGAACGACTATGCCACATATGGCTATCGCCACGTCGCCACAACCTACAACATGGACCGGATCATCACGCCTGAGCCGGTGGACCCGTGCTACGCCGGGGCCAAACTCAAGAAGATGGTGAACGTCAACACGACGGACGTGCGGACCCTGTGGGACGCTGTGAAAGCGGCGTTGCTGGAGTCGCAGCCGCACCGAGACAGGGAGACCCTCCGACAGGAGGCGGCCCAGATCAGCGTCAACATCATGGATTACATCGATGACGACGATGAGGTCACCGTGATCGACGACCTGTCGTCCACGTATCTCGGTTTCGAACGGCCCTGCGTCTACATCTCCGAGATCGCCTGCCGGATGGTGGAGGATTCGACAGGCAAGCATTTCTCTTATGCGATCGAGCTGTTCAAGCCGTACTTCGAGGACAAAGACCCTCGCTCCGACGAATGGCAGCTCATGATCGACAACACGAACATTCCGGACGTCGAGCTGTCGGTCGTTTGGAGCGGGTCGAGGCGGTTCCACGTCCTTCTGTCCGACGATGGGAAGGCGCCGCTGGGCGTCATCGACTATATGGCGTTCACGGACGCCAACGAGCCGGCGGACACGATGCCGCTGTATGCCTACAACCGGGCCGACTACAAGGGACAGCCGCAGACGGTCAAGACCGACGGCCTCAAATTCGAAGCCGGCGCCACGATCACCCTGAAACGGGTCGTCCCTGGCATCAGCAGGAAGCTGTCTATCGACATGGTCAGGGTGCCGGAAGGATGGATGCCGACCGCCGACGGCGCGTACAGTCTTCGACGGGACATCACCCCGTACCGGTGCGTCCGGCGGCTCTGGGCTTCCGCCGCGCAGCGATCGACGCCCACGCTGGGCAACGACGCGACCCCCTATGTCGATCGTGACCATCCGGGCCTGATCCAGGCCCATCCGGCCAACAAGCCGCTGGTCAACATCGGCGAGTTGGGCAAGATCTTCCGAACGGACGGGTACATCATCCCGGAAGGGGCCCTGGCGGGCAGTGTGCTCATCGATCTGGTCGATCCGAACAACGCCGGCCTGTTCAAGTATCTGACGGTGATCGATCCATCCAAGCAGCCCAATTCGGCCGGTACTGAGACGCGGATCATGGGCCGGGTCAACATCAACACCGCCCCGGCGTTCGTCCTGGCCCAGTTGCCCTGGATGTCCTACAGGGGCGTTCAGAACGCGACCGCCGCCGGAGCCGTGAAGAGCGCGGGAACGTCAAGCGGAACGCCCAATGGCGCCTTCAACAATCAGACCGCCCTGGAGAGAGGGCGGGAGATCGTCAAGTATCGGGATGCCCGCGGTCCGTTCAAGAGCACGGTCGACCTGATGCGGGTGAACACCCTTCGCGAGCTGGACTCCGACAAGGTGGCGAACAGTCGCACCGATCCTGCCGGCGGCCCGGACCTGACGCCGGACACGGCCCTGGACGATCTCGAAGAGCGGGACCTTCTGTTCACCCGGCTCAGCGATCTGGTCACGGTTCGAAGCGACGTTTTCACGGCTTACCTGCTGGTCCGGATCGGAGAGGCCGGTCCGCAGAAGCGTCTGATCGCGATCTTCGACAGGAGCCGGGTCAAGTCCGCCGGCGACAAGGCTCGTCTCGTCGCTCTGCAGCCCGTGCCCGACCCGCGATAGGCCCTGGCATGCGGAGAATCGAGGGCAATCTGTTCGTAGTGTGCCCGCAAGGGCATATCCTCTCTTCTTGACGTCTTGCACATCACAGGAGTGAAGAAGATAACGCCTTGCGGCGTCACTACAAACGTGGTTTGACTGCCCATCGGTCGTACAGACACGTCGGATCACTACTCTTCACTCCTTGTTGAGAATGGAGAGGGTCTGTCGTATAATCACCGCAAGCGGCACGATTCGGCTGGATGGCTGTCTTGCATGTCCGGGGGCGCCATTCGTCATTGATCTTCAACTTCCGGCCGATCGGCGGCGTAAGGTGATCTGAGAACTCATGCAAATGCAGACACAGGCACAGACGCGAACGAAAGTATACACGGTCACCCAGGTGAACTCGCTGGTCAAGGACGTGCTCCAGGCGAATTTGCCGTCCTGGCTGACGATCAAGGGCGAGATCACCGACTGGAAACAGCACCAGAGCGGCCATTGCTATTTCTCTCTGAAGGACGAGGAGTCGATCCTGCCTTGCGCGATGTGGCGGGGAAATTTCTCGAAGGTGAAGTTCAAGCCGGGCAATGGGCTGGCCGTGCTGGTGACCGGCTCGATCGATCTGTACGTGCCGCAGGGGCGGTACAAGCTGATCGTCGACGAGATGATCCCGGCGGGCATGGGAGCCCTGCAACTGGCCTTCGAGCAGATGGTTCGCAAGCTCGAATCCGAGGGGCTCTTTTCCGAGGCCCACAAGAGGCCGCTGCCCAAGTATCCGCAGCGGATCGGCATCCTCACGAGCGAATCCGGCGCCGCGCTGCACGACATCGCCGACAGCATTCACAACCGCTGGCCCTGCACCCGGCTGGCCTTGTATCCCGTGCCCGTCCAGGGGCCAGGCGCCGCCGAGGCGATTGCCGCCGCCATCGCCGACGTGAATCGGCGCAACGACAGGCTCAAGCTCGACGTGCTGATCGTCGGCCGGGGCGGCGGGTCGCTGGAGGATCTCTGGGCCTTCAACGAGGAGGTGCTGGCCAGGGCGATCTTCGCCTCCCAAATCCCGATCATCAGCGCCGTCGGCCACGAGGTCGACGTGACCGTGGCGGATCTGGTGGCCGACGCCCGCGCCTCGACGCCGACCAAGGCGGGCATGGTTGCGGTTCCCAACATGGAAGATGTCCTGTGCGATCTTCAGAATCAGGAGCGGCGGCTGGGCGGCAGCGTGCGTTCGCGGTTCGGCCTGTGCAGCGAGTACCTCCAGACGATCCTTGCCAGCGCGGTGTTCCGCAGTCCGCTGCTGTCGGTCCTGAACCGGGAACAGTACCTGGACGATCTGGTCTGGGATCTGGGCGACGCGATGAGAAAGGTTTTCTTCGATGCCCAGAAACAGGTCCAGGATTGTCAGGAGCAGGTCGCGAGGATCGAGCCGCACCGGCTGCTCGGGCGGATGACAGTCGAATTGAACAATTTGGCGGGCCGGGCTCTCGCGGCGGCGACCCAGGCCCTCAACCGCAAGAACCTGCAGATCACCGCCCAGGAGAACCGCCTGGCCGGGCTGAATCCCAAGTCGGTCCTCAATCGCGGCTACAGCATCACGCTCAACAAGCAGACAGGCCGGGTGATCCGCACGACCGACGACGTGAGGGCGGGCGACGTGCTCCTCACGGAGTTGGCCGGCCAGAATCGAATTGAAAGCCAGGTCACGGGAATTGATAAAGGATGATGGATTATGGATAATTGAAAAGGAGGTCCGGACTTCCTTCGCAATAGTCAATCATCCATAATCCATCATCAATGAGAAAGGTCCTTGATGCCGGAACGAAAAACCAAAGACGAGTTGACGAAGCTGACCTTCGAGGAGGCGATCGGACAGCTCAAAGACATTGTGGGCAAGATCGAGCAGGGGGAGATCCCGCTGCAGGACAGCCTGGAGCAGTACGAGAAGGGCATGGCCCTGATCAAGCACTGCCGCGGCATCCTCCAGAAGGCCGAGAAACGCATCGAGAAAATCTCGAAGGAAGAGCCGTCCGAGCCGGAGAATCAGGACGACGCCGAGCCGCTCCTGCGCGGCTGAGGAATGGAATCGTCTCGCAACTCGACTCCGGGTCGCCGAGACGAGCGGAACTCTCGGAGGTTGTCGATGGCTGACCGCAGGTCCGAAGCGGACCTGCCCGGGAAGTTCCTCGCTTTGGGCCTCCTGCAGGATACGGGAGCGAAACGCTCCCTCTCAGGGGCGTGCGAAGGGGTTCCCACGGCTGGCGGCTCCCAAGCGGAAGACTCCCGCCGCCCCACCGCGAAGCGGCGCTTGCTGTCCCGGCTGGGGATTCCGGATCGGTCCATTCCTTCCTCTATCGATTCAAAGAGGCCGCCCTGCGCCAGAGGAATCAGTCGCACCCGGGCGATCCCTCCAGGTGAATTTCGGTTGCCAGGGTTCGGCGGGCGGGGCATAATGGCCCCAGCCCTGCGGAGCGTTTCTTCCTCGCGCCAGGGCGGGAAGGATTGCTCGATGCGAGCGTGGCGGAACTGGCAGACGCGCCAGGTTTAGGTCCTGGTGTCCGTGAGGACGTGGAGGTTCGACTCCTCTCGCTCGCATTGGCGTGTCAATGGATTGTAGGCTGGAGCAGGAGAAGTCATGACCCGGCGTCTTCTCGCAACGATTGTCTGCCTTGCACCTCTCGTACTGGTCGCGTCCTGTGCTTCCGTTTCGACGCAGAACGCCTCCGCACGCCCGGCCGCCGTGCTCGGCGTCACCGCTCAGGACGTGGCGGAGCTCGAAGCCAGGCTGGCCGAGGCTGTGTCTCTGGAGATCGAAGGCGTCGAGTTCGCGTCCGGCCGGATCGCAGGCCGGCCCGTTGTCGTCGCCTGGACGGGCGTCGGCAAGGTCAACGCCGCCATGGTGACGACCTTGCTGATCGAACATTTCAAACCGACGCGGGTTGTCCTGGCCGGGATCGGGGGCGCCGTCGATCCGAACCTGGAGCCGGGCGACATCGTGATTGCCAGGCAGACCGCCCACCACGACATGGGGTATCTGGGCCCCAACGGCATGGAGCCCGGCGGCGTGCGGAACCGTCTGACGGACGAGACCAATCCGACCTTCTTCCCGGCCGATCCCAATTTGCTGGCCGCCGCCAAATCGGCGGCCGCGGCGACTCGCTTCGATCCGATCGCTCATCGCAACGGCCAACGTTCGCCGCGGGTCGTGGTCGGGACCGTTGTCACGGGGGACGTGTTCGTCGCGTCCAAGATCAAGTGCATGGAGCTGGCCGAGACGCTCGAAGCGGACGCCGTGGATATGGAAGGGGCGGCCGTGGCGCAGGTCTGCCATCAGCGTGGGATCGCGCATCTGGTCATTCGGAGCATCGCCGACAAGGCCGACCAAAGCGCGGTCGTGGACAAGCAGAAGTTCTACGCCCTCGCGGCCAAGAACGCCGCGGCTTTGGTCCAGAAGATCCTCGAGTATTGACAAGGGATGGGAGAATGTCGAGTGCGTACTCAGCGTCGCGGAGCGTGCCGGCCGCAGTGAAGACCGAGGTCGTGGCGGGCGTCACCACGTTTCTGACCATGGCGTACATCATCTTCGTGAACCCGGCCATCCTGAGCGCGGCCGGGATGGACAAGCACGCATTGGTGATCGCCACCTGCGTCGTCAGCGCGATCGTCACGGCCATCACAGGCCTGGCGGCCAACGCCCCCATCGCCATGGCTCCCGGCATGGGGCTCAACGCGTTTCTCGCCTACAGCCTCGTCAAGGGCGGCCAAATCACCTGGGAGGCCGGGCTCGGCGTGGTGTTTCTCTCGGGTCTGCTGGCGTTCGTTCTGACGCTCCTGGGCCTTCGCAAGCGGCTGGTCGAGGCCATCCCCATGAGTCTGATCTCCGCGATCTCCGTCGGTATCGGCCTGTTCATCACGTTTATCGGCTTGGTGAATATGGGCGTGATCGTCAACAACGAGGAGACGCTCGTCTCGGCAGGCCCCTTGACCGGCAAGGTGCTGATCGGGCTGGCCGGCCTGCTGTTGATGGCCTTCCTGGCGATTCGGCGGATCAAAGGCTCTCTGCTGATTGGCATCATGTTTTCCACGGGTCTGGCGCTGGCCTTCGGGTATGTGGACAGGCCCGCACAACTGATCTCGTTCAGTTTCGACATCAGACCTGTCGCTTTCAAGCTGGACATCCTGGGCGCACTGAAATGGAGCCTCTTCGGCAGCATTTTCACCCTGATGTTTATGGACATGTTCGATAGCATCGGCACGCTGGTCGCCTGCGCCCACGAGGCCCAGATGATCGACGAGAAGGGCAAGATCCGCAGCCTGGACCGCCTGCTGGGCATCGACGCCGCGGCGAGCATGCTGGGCGCGGCCCTGGGGACCTCGACGATCACGTCGTACATCGAATCGGCCGCGGGAATCGAGGAGGGCGGGCGGACCGGCCTGACGGCTCTCGTGACGGCCGCGTGTTTCCTCCTGGCGCTGCTGTTCGTCCCGATTGTCGGCATCGTCCCGGAATATGCCACCGCGCCGGCGCTGGTGATGGTGGGCCTGTTCATGATGAAGGAGATCCGGCGGATCGACTTTGCGAATCTGGAAGAGGGCCTGCCCGCGTTCATCATCCTCGTGATGATCGCGCTGAGCTACAGCATCAGCACGGGCCTGGCGTTCGGATTCATCTCGTTCGTGCTGATGAAGCTCGTCGCGGGCAAGACCCGGGACGTGAAGCCCACGATGTGGGTGATCGCGCTGTTGTCGGTGGTGTTCGTGGCGATGGACCGCCTGAGGGAATTGTTCCAGGGATAGTTCGCAGAATGCAGGGTGCGTATCACGCACCGTCTTTTCTTCTTGGAAGGGGAACGGGTATGGGTAAGATCGGGATCGGGGTGAACATGGAATTCGTCCGCCACGCGGACAAGTCCTTCGAGTGGGGCGTCGAGAAGGCGGCCGAGCTGGGCTACGAGTACGTCGAGCCGATGGTGCACTGGGGCCGCGAGCTGCTCAGCGAGGCGGGGTACTTCCACAGCGTCTCGATGCTGGACGACCCGTATCGCGTCAAGCGCGCCTGCGAGAAGGCCGGCATCAAGCTTTCGGGACTCTCGGCCCACACGCCCTTGTGCAAGCCGGAGATCGGCACGGAGTATCTCAAGCAGGCGGTTCGCTTCGCCGCCGAGTGCGGGGCGCCCGTGGTCAACACCGACGAAGGCATGAAGCCCGCCTGGACCACGGAGGATGAGGACTTCACGCTGATTCGATACACGCTCAAGGAGGCCGCCGCCGTGGCCGAGCCGCGAGGCGTCCTGATCGGGATCGAGCCGCACAGCCAGTACAGCCAGACGCCCGAGGGTCTGGACCGCATCCAGAAGCTCGTGAAGTCCAAGGCCATCGGCATCAACTTCGACACAGGCAACAGTTACCTCGCCGGCCAGGACCCGATCAAGTGGCTCAAGCACGTCAAGACTCGACTCGTGCATCTGCACGCCAAGGACATCTCGATCGAGCAGTCGGACGCCGAACGGGGCAAGGTCACCGGCACCGCGGTCGGCTGCGCCTGCGGCGACGGCGTCATCGACTGGAAGAAGGTCGTGGAGGTCTGCAAGACGATCTCTCGCGACATCGTCTTGAGCGTCGAATGCGGCACGATCGAGCAGGCCGAACGCAGCATCCGGCATCTCAAGCAATTCGTCTAAGAGGAGGTGGACGTCCATGATTCGATCGAATTCACTGGCTATCGCAGCGGTCATCGCGTTTGTCGCTCTGCAGCCCGTGTGGGCGCAGCAGTCTCTCCAACTCGCCACGGATGCAAACAGCGTTTGGATTCGTGCGGGCGAGTTGCCGGTTCTCCAGTATCGGTACAACAACGTCCCGTTCAAGCCGTACGTCAAAGAGTTGTACACTCCTGCTGGGGTGAACTTTCTGTTGGACGCGCCTTCGGACCATCTGCATCACCACGCTCTGATGTTCGCAGTCGCCGTCGATGGGGTGAACTACTGGGAGGAAGCCCCGACGGCAGGACGCGAACAACATGAGAAGTTCGACGTCACGCGAGCCGGCGCGAAAGACGGCGCGGCTTACGCCGAGTTCAAGGAGACGGTTCGATGGGTACCCTCGAAGGATAGCCCATATGTGCTTCTGGAGAGTCGCAACATCGCCGTGTGCCGAGGCCCCCAGGTGAAGGCCACCGTGGTCACGTGGCGAAGCGATTTCGAGCTGCCCAAGGATGCGAAGCAGGTCATTCTGTCCGGGTCGCACTACTTCGGACTGGGCCTGAGATTCGTGCGGTCGATGGATGGGAGCGAGTTCTTCAACGCCGACGGCAAAGAGGGAACGATCTTCCGCGGCGAAGAGCGGCTCGTGCAATCGCACTGGTGCGCCTACAGTGCAGCGGTCGACGGCAAACCGGTGACCGTCGCCATGTTCGGCCATCCGGCCAACCCCCGTCCGACGACGTGGTTCACGATGGCCAAGCCCTTCGCGTATCTCTCGGCGACGCTGAATCTCCATGCGGAGCCCCTGGTCGTACCCGCCGGCAGGCCCTTGTCGCTGCAATACGCGGTCGTCGCGTGGGACGGCAAGGTGGGGCCGAAGGAAATTGACGCGGCGTATCGTTGGTTTGTGGATGAACACTCGCGAGTCTCGACGTCTGGGGAAGGAGTGAACGGACATGAAAAAAGCAAATGAGTCTGTTGTCGGCAGCCGGCTCAACCGTCGTCAGTTCCTGCGAGAGGCCGGCGGCGTCACTGCGGCCGGGATGGTTCTGGGGTCATCCGTGAGCACGAGGGTCCTCGGGGCCAACGAGCGGCTGGGGATCGGGTTCATCGGGTGCGGCGGGCGGAGCGGGGCGCATTTCCAGGCCGTGGAGTGGCTCAAGACCCAGGGCAAAGAGCCCATCGAGATCGTCGCCGCCTGCGACGTATACCGGCCTCGGCTCAAGCAGCGGATCGAGGGTTACGGCGGCAAGGCCTACATGGACTATCACGAGCTGCTGGCCGACCCGGCGGTCGACGTGGTCTGCATCGCCACGCCGGACCATCTGCACGGCTACCAGGCCATGGACGCCCTCAAGGCCGGCAAACACGTCTATTGCGAGAAGCCGGTCACCCACTGGCGGCAGTTCGAGTTGACC
Source organism: Phycisphaerales bacterium (assembly GCA_039679525.1). Classification (GTDB taxonomy): domain Bacteria; phylum Planctomycetota; class Phycisphaerae; order Sedimentisphaerales; family Anaerobacaceae; genus PLanc-01. Next base: position 10,137 of record JBDKUU010000739.1, read on the forward strand.
AAGCAGTTGACCAAGGTCGCCCGCGAGTCGAAGTCCGTCATGCAGCTCGGCACGCAGGGCAGGGCGGACGGCGCGTGGCACCAGATGCGAAAACTCGTCGAGGACGGCCTGATCGGCAAGCCGATTCACGCCGAGTGCGGCTACTTCCGCGTCGGCGATTGGGGCGAGCGAGGCATGCCGATCGACGATCCCAACGCCAAGCCCGGCGAGGACCTGAACTGGGAGGCTTTCCTGGGCGACTCGCCCAAGCGGCCGTTCGACGTGAGCCGGTTCTTCCGGTGGCGGATGTACGAGGACTATGCCGGCGGGCCCTCGACCGACCTGTTTCCGCACAGCCTGACGCCCGTTCTCTACATCCTCGGCGTCAAGATGCCCAGCATGGTCGTCGCCACGGGCGGCAAGTTCCGCTACCAGGAACGCGAGATCCCCGACACCTACAACACGCTGATCGACTACCCGGAAGGGATCACCGTCGCGGTTCTCGGCACCCAGGGCAACGACAACCCCGGCACAGGCGGCCGCGGGGCCGGCGGGCGAATCCCGATCATCCGCGGCTGGGATGGCAGCCTGACCGTCCAGGGCAACGACATCGTCTTCACGCCCGCCGAGGGCTCGAACAAGAAGGCCCAGAAGTTCCCCATCGAGCACGGCGAGGATTTCATAACGTACTGGAAGGACTTCCTGGCCTGCTGCCGCTCCGGCAAGAAAGAAACCCTGAGCCCCATGGACCTGGCCTACCGCGTCCAGACGGCGATGCAGATGGGCATGCTCGGCCTGACGCAGGGCAAAGTCGCCAGGTTCGACGCCGCGAAGGAACAGATCGTCCTCTGACAGTTCGTAGTGTGCCCGTCAGGGCATATCTTCGATCTTGTCCAAGAGAAGATAACGCCTTACGGCGTCACTACAAACGCTGTCGGAGTCGCGCAGGGTGGGGCTTGCTCCACCGAAAAAGGGCGACCGATGAAACGGGGGGGCAAGCCCTACCCTACGCACGTTCTGCATTATCCGGTGCCCGGCGTGTCTGGGGATGTTCGCCCGCGGATCCTTCACGCCACAAAAACTAGCTCCAATGGGGAGGGGCCAACCGCATTCTTGAGCCCAAAATCCGATGAAATAGCAAAATAGTGACAAAAAACAGCCCTGCGGGGTTACCCATTTTATCGTTTTTCAACGATAATAGTCTGGTGCACTGTTTTGCGATGATTGAAGTTTCTTGGGCAGGTTTGGGCTGATGAATCTTGACCCCCGTGTGATGCAGGACTGGCAGATCGCCGAGGCGGCCGAAGAACGCATGAAACCGATTCAGCGGCTGGCCGGCGAGATGGGTTTGCGAGACGACGAGCTGATCCCCTACGGCAACAAGCTCGCGAAGGTGGACTATCAGAAGGTCCTGGCCCGACTGGGCAACGGTCCGACCGCCAAGTACGTCGACGTGACCGCGATCACCCCCACGCCGTTGGGCGAAGGCAAGACAACCACCACGATCGGCCTGATCCAGGGGCTCGGCCGGCTCGGAAAGCGGGTCTGCGGGGCCATTCGCCAGCCGAGCAGCGCCCCGACGTTCAATATCAAGGGTTCCGCCGCGGGCGGCGGCCTCGCCCAATGCGTGCCCCTGACGCCCATCTCCATCCGCCTGACGGGCGACCTCGACTGCGTGACCAACGCCCACAATCTGGCCATGGTGGCTCTGACCGCCCGGCTCCAGCACGAGCGGAACTACGACGACGCCCGCCTGGCCAAGAGCAATCTCAAACGCCTCGACATCGACCCGGCCCGTATCCAGATCGGCTGGGTGATGGATTTCTGCGCCCAGTCTCTTCGCAACATCCGCATCGGCCTGGGCGAGAAGATGGACGGATTCGAGATGGACTCGGGCTTCCGGATGACGGTCGCCAGCGAGGTGATGGCGATCCTGGCGGTCGCCCGGGACCTCAGGGACCTGCGGCAGCGGATCGGCCGGATGGTCGTCGCCTACAGCCGCAGCGGCAGGGAGGTCACGACCGCCGATCTCGAGGTCGACGGCGCGATGACCGCCTGGCTGCTCGACGCCATCAATCCGAACCTCGTGCAGACCATCGAAGGCCAGCCCGTATTCGTCCACGCGGGACCCTTCGCCAATATCGCCATCGGTCAAAGCTCGATCATCGCCGACCGGCTCGGCGTCAAGCTGGCGGATTATCACGTCACCGAGAGCGGCTTCGCCTCGGACATCGGCTACGAGAAGTTCTGGAACCTCAAGTGCCGGATGTCGGGACTCAGGCCGGATGCCGTGGTCATCGTGGCGACGATTCGAGCCCTCAAGACACACGGTGGCGGACCGGCGGTCAAGGCAGGCGTGCCGCTCGATCCGGCCTACACCACCGAGAATCTCTCACTGGTCGAGAAGGGGTGCGAAAACCTCCTGGCGCACATCGACATCGTCAGAAGGAGTGGCGTGCGTCCCGTCGTCTGTCTGAATCGCTTCAAAACCG
>JBDKUU010000740.1:0-17663 GCA_039679525.1 Phycisphaerales bacterium
CGACGGCGCTCAGAATAAGACGATGACCGAGGCCCCGCTGTGCCTGGAGGCCTGGGCCGCGAGACTGCTCGCAGCGAGCCAGACGAGAACCTTCCCGTAGAAGGGGAAATTTGAAATTTGAGATTTGAAATTTGAGACAAATCCCAAGGATCGAAATCCGAATGATCGAAACGCTGTCGCGGCGATGATGGAGCCATTGTAAGATTCCGTTTCAGTCATTCGGGTCTATTTCAAATCTCAGATTTCAGATTTCAAATTCATGTCTTGCTCGTATACTCGGCCACGACCTTCGTGATCCTCTCGGCTGTTCGGCCGTCCCAGAGCGACGGGATCTTCCCCTTCTTCCATCGGCCCGCGAGGATGCTTGCCGATTGCCGCTCGATGTTGCTCATGTCCACCAACTCGTTGGTGCCTTCGGTGATCGTGATCGGCCGCTCGGTGTTCGGACGCAGGGTCAGGCAGGGCAGGCCCAGGTACGTCGTCTCCTCCTGGATGCCGCCGGAATCCGTCAGAACGAAGCCCGCGTTTTTCTCCAGCGTGATGAACTCCCGATACCGCACGGGCTCGACCATCCGCAGGCCGTCTCGGAACGACGTGTCGATGCCCAGGGACTCGATGTTCTTGCGGGTCCGCGGGTGGATCGGAAACAGCACCGGCACGTCCGCCGCGAGCTTGTTGAGGTATCCGAGGATCCGTTCGAGCCCGTCCCGCTCGTCGACGTTCGACGGCCGATGCAGCGTCACCAGCGCGTAGCGGTTCTTCTCGACGCCGAACCGCTGGACGATCTGGTCCTGATGGTCCTGGTTGATCTTCGTCAGGATGCTGACGAGCGAGTCGATCATGATATTGCCGACTTGATGAATCTTGTTCTTGGGGACGCCGTCGTGAATCAGGTTCGCGTCGCCGTCGGGGGACGGCGTGAACAATAGATCCGAGATCGCGTCGGTCACCTGCCGGTTGATCTCCTCCGGCATCGTCTCGTCGAAACTCCGCAGGCCCGCCTCGACGTGCGCCACCGGGACCAGCAGCTTCTTGGCGGTCAGACTGCATGCGACTGTGGAATTCACGTCGCCGAAGACGACGACGAGATCGGGCTTCTCTGTCAGCACAACTTTCTCGAATTCGACCATGATCCTCGCGGTCTGCTCGGCGTGCGAGCCCGAGCCGGTTCCGAGGAAATGGTGCGGCTGAGGAAGCTCCAAATCCTCGAAGAACGCCTGGGACATCACGTAATCGTAGTGCTGGCCCGTGTGAACGATCAGGGGAGTGAGCCCCGGCGTCCTGGCCATCTCGAAATACAGCGGGGCCATCTTCATGAAGTTCGGTCGCGCCCCAACGACCAGCAGAATCTTGGACATATCAACCAGCTCCTTCCGTACGGAGGACCGCGTCATAGATCCGCAGCAGTCGCTCGCTCTCTGTTTCCCAGTTGTATTTTTCCAGCACGGCTCTTCGGCCGTTTTCTCCCATCTGCCGGGCCTCTTCAGGGTGTTCGATGAGGTACTCCATCGCCTTGGCGATCTCTTCGGGTTTCGACGGATCGACGATGAGCCCGCAACGATCCGGCTCAACTACCTCTCGATAGAGCGGGAGGTTCGACGCAATCACCGGCAGGCCCACCAGCATATAGTCGAACAGCTTGTTCGGCAGGCAACTCGTGTTGTTCGAGTACGGCAGATACGTGATCACGCCCATCGACGCCTGCGACGAGAGCCGCTCCTTCTCCTCGTAGGGCACCCATTCAATGAACTTTACATTCGTTTGGACGCCGCGGCGCGCGGCCGCATCCCTCATCTCCTGCTCGAACGACTGCGGACGGGACGAGCCGACCAGGCAAAGCTCCCAGCTCGGATGCTGCCTGGCGACAAGACCGAAGGCCTCGATCACCTCGATTAGCCCGCGGATTCGAGACATCGCGCCGAGATAGATAATCTTGTCCTGGGGGTTTCGCTCGAAGGACTTCGAGAGTTCAAGAATCGGATAGTTCTCGATCCGGCCGGAGCGGACCTTCATCTTTTGATAGCGAGCGCCCACAAACGGCGTCGTGTAGATCACATAGTCGTAGAACCGGGCCACGGCCCGCTCGAACAGATCGAACGACTTGCTGATGACCCGCCGCAGAGGCTTGGCGAGGTAGAACTTGTCGAGGATCGCGTTGGGATAGTGCTCGTGCACGTCCCAGATCACCTTCTTGCCCCGCAGCTTCAGCAGCAGGCCGACGACCATCAGCTCCGGATCGTGAAAGTGATAGACGTCGGCGTTCTCTCGAACCGCCAGTCGATAGAGCCGCCAAAGGACGCTGGTCATCCGGTGCAGGCGATTCCGCGGTTTCGGCAATGGGATGATGCGCACGCCGGAGACGGTCTCCTCCTTGTCGTGGTGGGCGATGAGCGCCACGTCGTAGCCGGCCTTCGCGAGGCTGCACGCCTCCTTGTGAAAGATCCGGCCGTCGAAGGGGATATGGACCGAGGTCAGCACGCAGACCTTGGCCCGGCGTTTTTTCGCGACATCCGTCATCACGTCCCTGTTCACACCAGTCATGCACTCTGCCGACTCGTCCGCGCCCACCGTGAATCGGCGTTCTTTCGTAGGGTGCGTATCACGCACCATCTTTCGTCACACTCGAGTCTTTCGTTACATTCGAGGCCGAGCGGTGCGTGGTACGCACCCTACATGACTCGACGAGAGACCGCAGCGCTTTGGCAAATTCTGTGGCGTTGCGTTCGGAGTCGAAGACTTCGCGAGCCCGCGCCAGTCCCTCTTGCCCGGCGGCGAGACGAAACGGCTTGTCGCCAATCATCCGCTCCATCGCGCCGCGGAGTGGCTCGACGTTCTTCGCCTCGACGAGCAGCCCCGTCCGGCCGTCGATCACCGCCTCGGGGACCCCGCCCACGCGAGTCGCGACGACAGGCAGTCCGCAATTCATCGCCTCGATCACCGCCTGCGGCAGCCCTTCGCTGTGCGATGGCAAGACCAGGACATCCGAGGCCTGCAAATAGAGCGGCACGTCTTCCGGCGCGACGTTCCCTGTCAAGACCACGGCTCCCTTGCGGCCCAGGCGGTCGTCAAGGGCGGCCATTCTATCGCGACAGGGCCCGTCGCCGACACAGACAAGTTGAAAACCGCGGTATTTCCTTAATAGCGGTTCGACTGCGGAAGCCAGCTCATCGATGCCCTTGGTGACGACCAAACCGCCGACATAGATCGCGACGGTGCTTTCCGCCGGCCAGCCCAGTCGGGCACGAATCTGGCTCTTGTCCCGGGCCGGAGTGAATTGCGTCGCGTCCCGGCTCAAGTAGACGCACAGAGGCTCTCGACGACATCTGCCCGTCTCGGCCAGTCTCGCACAGATGGATCGACTGACGCCCACCGGCAGATCGACGCGGCCCACCGTGTCACAGAGCCGTCGCCACAGAGCGAGCATTCGATCCGGATACACCATCACGTCGCTGCCCACCGCAAGACTGGCGACTGGAAGGCCAAGCCTTTCGCCCACGATCACCGCGGCTTCCGCGTCTGGGAGCATCGAAACGCCCAGGACCAGATCGAACGGCTCGCGCCTGTGCCATTCTCTCGCCACAGGCAACAGGCTGTGAGCCATCGACGCGCCCTCGAATCGACGAAAGCCGAACCCGGGCGGCCGCAGATAAGCGACCGCTTTGGCTTGGAATCCATCGGGCGGAATCAGCGGATTCGCCGGCCCATACCTGCGCCACCGCGAGACGTGGTGAAGCGGCCAGGGCGCCCACGGCCGGCCGACCAGAAACGATGTCTCGATCCCGTGCCTGCGGAGATACTGCGCTTCGCGGCAGATGAAGATCCCGTGCCGCTTGAACATCGCAGAAGGAAACATGTGGCTGATCGCCAGGATTCGCAACGATGTCACCGCCGGTGAGAAACGAAAGGCCTTCGTAGTCTTCGTAGGATGGGCTTCAGCCCATGCGGACAATCCCGTCGCATGCAAGAACAGCATGGGCTGAAGCCCATCCTACATGTGCTCCACGGTTTCGCCGTCTTCCGTCTCCTCAGCCCATTCTTCCTCCGGTTCGGCGTACCACCACGCGATCCGCTCGGCCGCCAGGACGAAGGCCAGGAACACCCAGTAGTACTTCGCGGAGACCTGCTTGATGTTCAGGCCCATGACCAGGAGGAACGTCAGCACGGCCCGAGCGTACAGCTTCTCCACCGTCAGCGGCGTCCGCCGGACGGTCGTCATCAGCAGAACGATGAGCGACGTGAAGAGAATCGCCCCCGGGAAGCCGTAGACGCCAAGCGAGAAGAAGAAGTCGTTGTGGGGCCAGATCTGGCTGCCCGACCGTTCGAACCAGCTCCAGTACCCCGCGCCCAACGGCCAGACGAGGACCGTGTCTATCGCGTTTCGAATGGGAACCATGCGGAACTCCAGAGCCTCCTTGGCGCGGCCCACGTCCGTCAGACGCGTGAGCACGGAACTCTCGAGTCCCCGCTGCTGGATCAATATGCCGACCGAGGCCGACGCGACGATGATCACGATCAACATGAGCACCGCCAGGGCGGGCCGGGACAGAACCTGTCGAACGAACAGCAGAGGCGAGAGCAACGTGAAAGCCAGGGCCACCAGACCGCCGCGAGAACCCGTCCGAAGCATCATGAAGGGCAGGAACAGCAGGGCGACGACGTAGATCGCCCGCCAGAACAGGCTCCGGTCTCGGGCGAACAGGTAGATCGCCGAGAGGAATGCGATGGCGATCAGAGCCGAGAGCATGTTGGCGTCGATGGCCCGCCCGAGCGTGGCGGCGTATCGCGCGTCGCGAGTCTCCTGCACCGCGCGAATGGCCTGACCCGACTTGATCGCCAGCACGATGGAGCCCACCATGCCGATGACGTACGACCGCAGGGCCCAGCGGAACGTGCTCTCGTGATTCGTTTCGAGGATCCAGTAGACGATGAGAATCAGGACAAGGAGCTGAAAGTGCGTGAACGCCCGCCCCATCTCCATAACCAATTGGGGTTGGATCAGCGACGACAGGCCGATCCACACGCTCAGGCCCGCCGCAAACCAGAGGGCTTTGTGCCGCACGTGGAGGCCCGGCCGGGTCAGCAGCACGTTGAGAAAGAAACTCGCCGCCAGCGCCAGCCCGATGCCGCGATCGAGACTGAAGGCCCCCTGGAATCCGACGCCCGCGCCCGTCGGGAGGGCGAGCATCAGAACGCACAGGGCGAACGTCGGCTTGATGACCATGCCCAAGAGGGTCGGAACCGCGATCACCACGGCCCCCGCGACGGCGTTGTCGGCCAGCAGAATGACGCCGAAGCCGATGGCGCAGACGACCAGCCACGCCGCCAGGAGCATCATATTCATCGCCGGGGAGAACTGAATATCGGACGTTCGCTCCTGCGGCTCGTCCAGCAGACCGTCGTCGACCAACGCGTTGGCATAGGTTGGGTACATCGTAAAGGATATCGGCCGAATGGGGGCGGGCCGTGACAGGCTTCTATCGCTCGGATGCCTGGTGTTCCACGGCCTGAACCAAAGTCTCGGGCTGCACGGACCGACCGCTCGGTTTCCTGTTTTTCAAGGCACGAATGATGCGAAAGAGCCCGCCGGCGATCGGGTGCTCGCCGGAGAGCGCGTACCGGGCCGCGTAGAACTTCAGCGCGTCGGCATAGTCCGCCTGAACCGGCTCCAGCGTCTGCTGTCGATAGGAGGGGACGCTTCGCCCGAACCGCCTGAACAGATCCATCCGCGCCGCGAGCTTCCTCTTCTTGAAAAGGGCATAGCCCTGCGAAGCCAGCAGCTTCTCCAGGTCAAGCTCCGATAACTCGACCGCTTCCTTCGACGCCGCGGCTTCGAGCAGTTCTTCCGCGCAGGCCGCACGGGTCACGGCGAACGAGCTGCCCAGGTTGTCGACCCGCATCACCCCGGGAATCCACGCGTCGCCGCAGGTCAGGTCGCTCAGCTCGCCCATCATGTCGCTGCACAAGGTGCATCGCCGCAGCGAATAGGGGCGAAGCTCGCGGTAGTACCTCGCCAGCGGAATCGTCTGCTCGACCCCGGTCTTGAACCGGATCAGCATGCTGCCCGGCCAGCCGCGGCCGCGGTACTGAAGCGAGGCCACCTGATCGAGCTGAATGCCGAGGTTCTTGAGAACGCGCTCGGTCCCGCGAAAGCTGTAGTTCAGACTGCACGGAATGCTGATGCGATAGCGGATTCGCTCGCGCAGGCGGGGCAGTTGTCGCTCGGCCTTGCGAAGGCTCTGGATGTGGCACGGAAGCCCGACGACCGCGTACCGGCCTTCGGTTTCAAGGATCTCGTTCAAGGCCGTGCCGGCCGCGACCGGACAGTACTTCGACCCTGCCGCCGAGAGGATTTCGTCTTTGTTTCTGGCGATGAAAGGCTCGGGCCGAAATGGATCGTCCCCGCGCATCCGCGTGACGAGAGCGCCGTCGATCAGACCCTCTTCGAGCGCGAAGACCAGCAGCGAGCTGACGAGCCCGCCGGAAGAGCAGCGATAGCGGGTGTTCCGATCGAGGGCGTGGCCGATGTAGCAGCCCAAATGCCGGCCCAGCGCAACGTCCTGGGGCACGTCGCCAAACAGTTCGTCGCTGAGCGATTCGAAATCGACGCTGTGGCCCGGGCACGCCTGATGGCAGAGCCCGCACCGCGTGCATCGTTTCTTGTCGAGACGAGGAAGATAGCAGCCTCTCCCCGAATGCACGGCCATCTCGATCGCGCCGTGCGGACAGACGCCCGCGCACGTGCCGCAGCCCGTGCACAGCCTGCGTTTGACCACCGACTCGATTGTCAGTCTGCCTTCCATGGCTCAGGATGTACCTTTGACCGCCCGCACAGCCATTTCGATCTGTGCGGCAAGCTCCCCCTGGACAGATTCCAGCGACTTGCGGATCGATTCTCGTCTCTCGAACAAGCCGCATGTCGCCTGCGTCGCTTCCGTCTGACCGATCGCATCCATATCGAGAATCTGCTGATCGCATCGGCACATGCGGCCGATGATGCCGTGCGTCCGCGTGTCCCGGCGATTCGTCATCGCCGCAAACGGCGTCCCCACCGAAACCGCGGCAATCAGCGAGTGCGTTCGCTCGCCGATTAGAAAATCGCTCTGTCGCACGATGCTCTTGAGCAATCGAGCCCCGCAGTCCTGCTCCAGGATCGCGTAGTCGCCCGGCGTCGCCTTCATCCGTTCCACGACGTGTTTGGCCGCCACGACGTCGCTGCCGCCCTCCTCCACAGAGTGCGGCAGAAACAGCACGAACGCGTGATATCTCGCAATCAGCGCGTCGAGGATCACCGCCAGATACGCGGCGTGCGCCTGCTGCTTGGCCTGCCCCTGCAGATCGGGTCGAAAATCCGTGTACACGCGGCCCTTCTCAAGAGCCGTCACCACAATGATGGGTCTGCCGGCTTGCCTGGCCTGGCGACAGCGCTCGACCCGATCGAGGACCTCGCGAGCCGCTTCGGGCGGCTCCGGTTTCATCGCGAACGCCGGATCGGGGGCGACCATCAGCTTGTTTCGATCCCGGAAGACCTGTCTCATGCTCTCGCAGGAGCGCTCCTCGCGAAACACGCAGAAGTCGCTCTCTGCCATGGCTCGACGGTACAGGCCCGCCTTGTAGAGGCGTCCCCCTGCGATCCCCGCGCTGGCGCCGAGGATTCCGACCCGCTTGCCGTGCTTCTTCGCCAGGTGGATGATCCCGCAGGACTCCACGCAGAAGACGCCGTCGTGACCCACGAGCACGTAACGAGCCTTCTCGAAAAACCCCTGAAGCTGACGGCATTTCTCCGCTGGGCCCGGCATCAGGTTCTTCAGTGGGCCATAGACCCCGGCCCGGAGCTGCATCGCGATCCACGCCTGCACGAGAACGCGGGCATGGCCGGAGAGCGAGGAATTTCCCTCGAATCGGAAGACCCAATCTCGCGGAAAGGCTGTGACATTGCCCCGAACGGTCACTTCAGGAACATCGTCGAACAAGCCCAGCGCAACGGGCCCGCCCTCGGAGAGCATGTCTTCGATCCCACGAACAATGGCCTCCTCCCCTTTGTTCGCGAGCGGCACGTAATCCGCGATCAAGATGTGCAGCGTGTCGTCCATGCGAATGTCGTCATTATAGATGTGATTCTTCCGGAGAACAAGCTCCCGTACGCGTGCATGTCACGAGATCTTCGCCAATCGCCGAATCCCGGCTCAACGAACGCGTCGAACGACAGAGAGCAGACGTTGACGCTCCGCGCCGTTCATCCCAAGAAACCAGGCGGAAATCACCGTCGTGGCGGCCGCCGTGGCGACAACCGCAAACAAGCCAAGCCAGGAGGCTGGAGGCATAAGACATTTCCATACAACAAGCAGAAGAACGCTTGGAGCCGCACTCAGCATCGCCGGGAACCAGACGCTCGCGAGGCTCTCCTTCAGCGGAATCTCCATCTTGCGGTTGAAATAGACAGGAATGATGATGCCGGCCACCAGGGCCATCGGAATCAGATTGCTCCAGGCGATGCCCGTCAGACCCCACTTGAGCACCGCGATCGTGAAGATCGCGATGCAGACGCACAGGCCGGCCTCGACCGCGGTGAGCAGCCCGAAGACGCGGTGCTCGCCCCGACCCGACAGTACGAGATAGTTGCTGTGCTGGCTCAGGTGCAGGCAATAGCCCACCGTCAGGATCGACAGGAGACCCGCCATGGATTGCAGGGTCGCGGCGTCATTGATCTTGGCCCCGACGTAGACCGTCAGAAACTCCCGCCCCATCAGGATCAGGAACGTGCCGGCGGGAATGAGAATCAGCAGGCTGTACTTCTGGGTGAGGAATGCGATCTGCCGGACCCGCGCGTGGTCGTCCCTCGCGTCGAGATCGCTGACCGCCGGCTTGATCGAGACCGTGAACGCCTGCACGAACTCGGACACCAACATCAGGACCTGCGCCGACGTGCCCAACTGGGCCACCTCGGAGGTCCCCAGGAAGCCCGCGATCATCACGCTGGCCCTCAGGATGATCAGGGCTCCCATCGCGTAGAGAAATGTGTTCGTGCCGTAGAACAGCATTTCCTTGAGCAGCGCGGCGTCCACGTAGCGCCAGGACATATAGCCGGTCGGCAACAAGCGCCGTGCGAGGACGTGCTGTATTCCCCGGGCGACGACCTCGCTGGCGCCGTAGATGAGCCCCAGCGTGATCAGGCCGTAGCCGCGCAGGAGCAGCACGACCGTCAGCGCCGTGCGGACGACCAGAACGACGACCGTCGTGATGCTGACCATGTCGTAGCGCTGCAGGCCGCTGAGCACGGCCGTCGTCAGTTGCAGCGGGGTCGAAGCCGCAAAGCCGATGCCGACGACGAGCATCAGCACGCTGGCCTCGTGCACCAGCTCCGGCGGGATCGCGAACCAGTCGCCGATCTTGGCCGCGAACAGAAGACTCAACAACACCAGCGCCACGGCGATGACCGAGAAGAAGAACAAGGCCGTGCTGACGACCCGGCGGATGCCGTCCTCGTCGTCTTTGGCCAGGTACATGGGAATGCGCCGATTGATCGCGCTGTTGAGGCCCAGGCCCAGCAGCATGCGGTAGCGAAAGAGTTCGCCGATCAGGAGCCATACGCCGTACCGCGCGGTGCCGAACCGGCCCAGAAAGAACCGGACCAGCAGGAAGCCGACGATCGCGTTGCTCATCAGCATCAGGAGGTTGAAAAACGTGTTGCGGACCAGCGCCCGCGACGTCGTGACTGTTTTGGCCATGCGATGCTTCTGCTCGATCTTGTGTATTTCGTAGGATGGGCTTTAGCCCATGCTGTCTTTCCTGGTTTCCGCCACGCGCCACAGAACGCCGGTTTCCACAAGGCGGCATCTCTTCAGGATAAACGCCGGACAGTATCCCGGCGTCCGCGAGACAACGTAAACCGCATGCTCGGCCAGCAGCGAGGAAATCGTGTCGTCGCTGACAATCGGAGCCCCCGGCGTGGAGGCGATCGTCGAAACGATCTGTACGTCCGGGCGCAGGCCTTTGATCTCCTGACCATACAGCAGGGGAGCCACGGTCGTAATGTCCGCCCAGATGACGGCGCCGTTCTCGACCGAGCCCAGAGCCTCCGCGGCAAATCGCTCCGCCCCTGTGTGTCCAGTCTTCCAGGGGCGAAGGAAGTACTCGTAATCGTTGCGATACGGAATGTCCTGGCGCGTGCCGATCCGCAGTTTCGCTCGTTCCGCCAGTGCCGGGGCGGCCGCGTAGACGCCGATAGGAAGCAGCGAGAACGCCGCGATTGCGTAGGGCAGGGCCTTGCCTTGAACTCGCGACAGGATCTCGTGAGCGCCCAGGCCGATCACCGCTGCGGCCACGCAATAAAACGGAATAAAGAAGGCGTAGCGATCGGCCACCGTGTAGCGGAACGCGAATACCAGGAACAACGTCAGCAGCGCCAGCATCATGTTTCGAAACGCCGCCGGTCTGACTCGTCGAAGGCCGACGCAGCCGACGAGGAAGAGAAGCACGTTCGGCGTCGGGAAGTTCAAAACACCAAGGAGAATGTTCTCCTTGACGATCTTCCACGACAGGCTCGTGTTCAACACGTCGCCTCGCCACCGGTCGCCGAAAGCGGCCGAGGCCAGGACCGCGCCGACGCTTCCGCTCTCGACGATGCTCTTGAGGATCAGGACTTCGTACGGCAAGGCGCCGACAATCCACAGAAGAACGACGATCGCCGCGTGCCTGGGACGAATGGCTCTCTTCGCCAGCAGAATGACAAGGAACACCGCGTAACAGGCCAGTGGGATCGAGCCCAGCATGTGGACGGCGACGGCCAAGCCGTTGAGGAGCCCGAGCAGATAGAGATACGCGAGTCTGCCGCTTCTCGTGTATTGCAGTAGGCAGATCAGCTCGCCCAGAAACAGCGCCGACCAGAGCGTGTAGGTCTCCGCGATGCTCGCATGCCACCAGAACGTGTGCGAGAGGGCGAGCGTCGCGGCCGCGATCACGCCGGGTAATGCACGGCCGAGCCACAGGCGAACCAGCAGATACAGGTTGGCCACTGCAAACGCCCCGGCCAGAGCCGAGACGCAGTTCACGCGATGGCCGAACTCGCCCAGTGGGATGCGGCTTGCTCCAATGGCGACGATGTAATACAGCGGATGCGAGAGCGCCAGTCCAAGCCGGCCTTCGATGTCGTGGTGCCAGACGCGGTACTGGATCAGTCCGCTGTCCTGCCAGACCGCACTCGGCGCGCAACTGATCCCGTACAGAGTTCCGGCCGCAATCAACACGAGCAGGTAGGACTTTGACAGAGGATTGATCCTTTGACGCCGATTTGACGCGTGGGCTAAGAGCCCACCCTACACCGACCGTGGCAAGATCGCCGGGGCACGCGAGCGTAGCCATGGCGCCCGCCGCCACCCATCGGATTGGCGTGATCCACGAGGTACGTAGATGTCACTTGCGATGGGCCCGGTACCAGTCGATTGTCGCCTTGAGGCCTTCGTCGAACGAGGTCCGAGCCTGGAAGCCGAAGTACTTCTTCGCCTTCGATGTGTCCAGGCAGCGCCTCGGCTGGCCGTCGGGCTTGGACGGGTCCCAGCGGATCTCGCCGCGGAAACCCGTGAGCCTGGCGATCTTCTCCACGAGCTCTTTGATCGTGATCTCCGAGCCGACCCCGATGTTGACGGGGTCTGCGCCGTCGTAATGCTGCGTGGCGAGCACGTTTCCCTCGGCGGCGTCCGCGGCGTAGATGAATTCGCGAGAGGCCTTGCCGGTACCCCAGCATTCGATGTAGCCGGCTCCGGCGTCGGTCGCGTCCACGCACTTTTTGATCAGAGCCGGGATCACGTGGCTGCTGGCCGGGTTGAAGTTGTCGCCGGGACCGTAGAGGTTCACCGGCAGCAGGAAGATCGAGTTGAAGCCGTACTCCTGGCGATACGCCTGCGACTGGACCAGCAGCATTTTCTTCGCCAGGCCGTAGGGGGCGTTGGTCTCTTCGGGGTACCCGCTCCACAGATCCTCTTCGCGGAAGGGCGCGGGCGTGAACTTCGGATAGGCGCACACAGTGCCGATGGCGACGAACTTCTCGATGCCCCGCAGGCGACCCTGCTCGATGAGCTGCACGCCCATCATCAGGTTCTCGTAGAAGAACTTGCCCGGATGCTCGCGATTGGCGCCGATTCCGCCGACCACCGCGGCCAGGTGAATTACGATGTCCGGCTTCATGTCGTCGTACATCCGGACGATGTCGCCCATCTTCACGAGATCGTACCGCTCCACCGTCGGCACGTCGATGTGCGTCGCGCCGGCTTTGCGCAGTCGCTCGATCACGTAATGGCCGAGGAATCCGGCTCCCCCGGTCACGACGATTCGCTTGTCCTTGAAAGACTCGCTCATTCCGATCCCCTCCTCGTGTTGTCGGCCTTCATGCCGTGAGCGCCGAGCAGTCGTTCTCGCTCCGCCGCCTTCATGTCCGCATCGGTCATCATCCTGGCCAGCGTCTTGAACGTGACCTTCGGCTGCCAGTGGAGCGCTTTTCTGGCCTTGCTCGCGTCGCCCTGGAGCAGGTCCACCTCGCTGGGCCGGAAGTACCGCTTGTCCGTGCGGACGTACTTCTGCCAGTCGAGATCGAGGTACCCGAACACCTCTTCGAGGAATTCCCGCACCGAGTGGCACTCGCCCGTGGCGACCACGTAATCGTCGGGTTTGTCCTGCTGGAGCATCAGCCACATCGCTTCGACGTAGTCGCCCGCGAACCCCCAGTCGCGTTTGGCGTCCAGGTTGCCCAGGTACAGCGCGTCCTGCAGGCCGCACTTGATCCGCGTCGCGGCCCGGGTGATCTTTCGCGTAACGAACGTCTCGCCGCGGCGGGGTGACTCGTGATTGAACAGGATGCCGTTGCAGGCGAAGAGGTTGTAGGCCTCGCGGTAGTTCACCGTCTGCCAGAACCCGTAGACCTTCGCGCACGCATAAGGGCTTCGCGGGTAGAAGGGCGTCGTCTCCTTCTGCGGCGTCTCCACGACTCTGCCGTACATTTCACTGCTGGAGGCCTGGTAGTACCGGATCGGCGTATGGCAGCACCGCACGGCCTCGAGCATGCGCAGCGTGCCGAGCCCATCGGCGTTCACCGTGTAGATCGGCATGTCGAAGCTGACTCGCACGTGGCTCTGGGCCCCCAGGTTGTACACCTCGTCGGGCTTGATGTCGTTGAGGATCGCGGAGAGATTGCTGCCGTCCGTGAGGTCGCCGTAGACCAGGCGGAGTTTTGGCTCCTCGTGCGGGTCCCTGTACAGATGATCGATCCGGTCCGTATTGAAGGACGAGCTTCGCCGGATGATGCCCCAGACCTCATATCCCTTGCCCAGCAGAAAGTCGGCGAGATACGAGCCGTCCTGCCCGGTGATGCCAGTGATCAACGCTTTTCGCATGACGTCTCCTATTGAATTCGGTTAGCAGACCGTGACGACCAATCCTTCATTGCTGACGCCGAAGTCGAAGAAACGGGCCCGGCCGTTGGGCGGGTCTTGTTCGAGCGTCCGGCGTATGGCCGCCGCGTCGGCAGGCGACCTGCAGATCATCAGCATGAAGCCGCCGCCCCCGGCGCCGAGGAGCTTGCCGCCGTGGATGTGCGGCCCGACCCGCGCGAACAGGGCCTCGATTTCGTCGTTGCTGCTGTTGGGGTCCAGACGCTTGTTGAGCCGCCACGCCACGTCCATGAGCCGGCCGAACCGCTCGATGTCCTTGCGGATGAAGGCGTCCATGACGTCCCGGGCCACCGAACCGATGTGCCGCAGGGTGGTCATCGCCTCGCGGTCGCGATTCAAGTATCGGCCGACGACCTGGTGCAGAATATTCTTCGCCAGGCGGGTGATCCCGGTGTAGTACAGCAGGGTCCGGCCGCCGTTGGTCCGCGGGTCCAGGATGTCCGAGGGCACGTAGTGGATGTGGGCGTCCGGGACCATGCCGGGCTCGGTGACGATCATCTTGACGCCTTCGACGACGCCGCCGATCTGGTCCTGCCAGCCGCCGCCGGTGGTGAGAGCCTGTTCGAGCCGCAGCACGCTGTGGAACAGCTCGCGATGGGACAATTGCCTGCCCATGGCCCGGCCCAACGCCGCCACGATCACAGCGCCCATGATGCTGGAGGTACCCAGCCCGCTGCCCTTGGGAATCGCGGCCAGCGTGGTCAGCTCGATGCCGCCGCCGAAGGCTTCGAGGGTCTTCTTGAGACTCTTTTTGCCCGCCCGGCCGCCGCGGGGCGACAGACCCGATAGGACGATCGCGGCTTTCGCCAGCGCGAAACTCCCCGTCGCCTGCCGGTAGTCCATCAGATCGTCGAACTGACTCACTTCGATTCGCACGCCCAGATCGATCGAGCCGATTCGAATCACCGGCTCGTCGGTCACGCGCACGTAGGCCTGAATGGGCGGCTGGCCGTTCAGATCGATCGCGGCGTTGGTCACGCACCCGCCCCATTCGAGCGAGTAGGGCGGCGTGTCCGTCCAGCCTCCGCCGATGTCGAGCCTCGCCGGCGCGCGGGCCCAGACGATTTCGTCGCTTCTCAGCACGCTGCGGGGCGAGGTTTCTTCTCCGAGTCCGCTGGCAACGATCGCCCGCTCCAGCCCTTCGAACGCGGCCTCCCGCATTCGGTCGCTCCATTGCGAGGCGCGAGCACCGCCATTCCGCTCCAAGCCCAGGGACTTGAGATTGCCGAGAGCGGAAGAGTCGAGCATGCCATCGATGCCGGACAACTTGGCGCCGTCGGCGGAACAGGCCTCCAGCGCCGAACCCAGCGTGTGAATCATGCGAGGGAAGACCAGGGCCGCGGTCCCTTGTGCCTGGTCGCCGCATCGGCAGGCCTGCTTGAGAATTTCGGCGGCCCAAGCCGCGGGACGGCCGGTCGTCTTCATGAGCCAGGCCAGCTCGCGAGCGGACAGGCCGCTCTCCGGCCGAAAGACTTTGTGCAGCGAACCGCAGATCAGCTCGGCATGAATCTGACTGCGTCGTTCGTAGAAGCCTTTGTGGTCGGCCAGCGCGAGGATCTGTTCGAGACTGTATCGAGGAGCGGATCGCCACGCCTGCCGCTGCGTCTCCGAGGCGTTGTCCGGGTCGAACATCCACAGCCATCGCCGATACTGCCCGCGCTCGGGCACTGCGGGAAAGAGCTTCGCGTTCCAGATCGTGCGATCGCTCGACGGAGCCGCGTCGGCCCAGACCTGATCCTGCTCGACCCCAACGTCCGACAGCCACGCGAGCAGAGGCTTGCCGCAGAAGATCGCGCCGGCTTGGGCCGACTCCTTGAAAGCGTCGTCCACGCCATAGCAGCGGACGAACCACACGCTGCGACCCGCGGGATCGCGCCCGGCGAGCACGTCCAGGCACGCGCCGACCGGCAGCGAGATCGGTTCATCCAGATCGACGCCGACCACGACGTTGTCGCCGGCAAGGGTCAGCGGCGCGCGAATCCGACAGCCTTCGACCCAGCTCGACGAACCCTGCACCGAACCTGCGTCCCCGATCTCGTTGTTGATGTCGAGGAAGCTCCGCAACTGCGAGACCCCGCGATCCTCCTGAAGCAGGCGGACGCCGCTGCCGAGGATTCCGCGACTCGTGCCGAAATCGAGGAAGTCGCAGTGGGTGAGAAGCTGCACGTTGAACGGAATGGCCGAGAGGGCCTTGAACAACTCGCTCAACATGGCGGGAGTCCATTTCGACCCGCTCTCCCGGGCCGACCGGACGTGATGTTCGGCGCTGGCTCGGCGGCCCATTGCGCAGCAGATCTCCCGGTAGAAATCCAGCCCTCGCTCCATGACGGCCTGGCCGCGTTTGCCGCTGAGGATGAGCTTGCCGCCGGCGGGCTTGGCCCCGAACAGTTGCAGCAGCCGAACCGCGGTGGCCGCATCGAAGTGCATCACGCCGATGTCCAGGCAGGATTGCCCGTAGGCGTCGATCGCGCCCATCCGCGTCTGTTCGGCGATGGAGGGTTTCTGGAGATACAGCCGCACCTCGTCGTCCTGCCCGCGGCAGAAGACCCCATGGCGGCTCGCCTGCTGCGGCTGGGCGTAGCAGGCCAGGCCGGTGATGCCTTCTCTTGTGAATTTGACGTGCGTCGGATCAAATCGCAGCAGGACGTCGCCCGAGGCGATCACGACCTGGCCTCGCCCCTGGTCCGGCGCAGGCAGCGCCAAGTACGTCGGCAACTGCCGGTCGAACAGGCTCAGGCAGACCGCGCTGTCGTTCTCGCCGGGGACGGGAATGAAGATCTTGCCGCAGGGCCCGTAGGCGGGCAGCCTGCGGGAATCGCCGCCGGCGTGAACGATCAAAACGCGAAGCCCCGCGAGCACTCGCTCCCAGTCGCGCGCGTCCGACTTCGCCAGCCGGCTGCCGAGTCGTCGCCGTAAGACCTCCATCAGGCAATAGAGCGTGCTGCCGCCGCTGCCGACTCGCCTGCCGCCAGGATCGGCGACCACGATCGCCTCACGGACATCGCCTAAGAGGCCCAGCTCCCGCCGAAGGTTCAACTGCGCCTCGTACGCCTCGGCCTGCCGCTCGTTCGAAGCCGTGACGATCAGGACATCCCAGTCTCCCGTCCCTGTCCGCATGTCAGAGGAAGAGATTAACCGCAGAGGACGCGGAGGTCGCAGAGCATTTGGTTTCTCGGTCATAGTGCATTCACCATCCGCCTGATACCGTTCTTCAGTTGAGCGACATTGAAGTTGATGAGCAACCCGACTTTCTTACCGCTCAGTTTGAGGTAAGACAGGAGCTGCGCCTCATGGACCGGCGTCAGTCTGTCAACAGCCTTAAGTTCGACGATGACGGAGCTCTCTACCAGCAGATCGAGCCGATACCCCACGTCCATCCTGATGTTATCGTAGATGATCGGCAAGCCCACCTGCTGATCAACCTTGAGTCCTCGCTTCTCCAGTTCATGTTTGAGGCAGGCCTCATATGCGTTTTCCAGCAACCCCGGCCCGAGAACCGAATGAATTCTCATGGCCGCATCCACCACGTGCCCGCTCACATCATTCACTTCCACTCTCTGCGCCCCTCCGCGTCCTCTGCGGTTAACCCCTCTTCCGGTAATGGTCAACGATGATTCGCAGCGTTTGATCGAGACTCGTCTTCGGCTGCCAGCCGACCGTCTTGCGGATTCGCTCGGTGCTCGGCACCCGCCGCATCATGTCCTCGATCGGCCGGCCGTAGGCGACCACATAGGGTACAAATTCCTTGCGGCTGCTGCTACCGGTGATTTCGATGATCCTGTCGGCCAGGCCCTCCATGTTGATCTCTTCCGAGGACCCGATGTTGAAGACCTGCCCGGCCGCCTGCTCGCAGCCCATCAGCGCGGTCACCGCGTCGACCAGGTCCTGGACGTAGCAGAAGCAGCGGGTCTGCGCGCCGGTGCCGTAGATCTGGATGGGTTCGTTCTTCAGGGCCCACTGCACGAATCGCGGCACGACCATGCCGTACCGGCCGGTCTGCCGGGGGCCAATCGTGTTGAAGAACCGCGCGCTGATGACTCCCAGGCCGTACTGTTGGTGAAACGCCTGGCCGAGGAATTCGTCGATCGCCTTGCTGCACGCATAGGCCCAGCGGGAGAACGCCGTGCCGCCGAGCACGAAATCGTCGTCCTCGCCGAAGGGGATTTTCTCGCTCTTGCCGTAGACTTCGCTGCTGGAGGCCAGCAGGATCTTGCGGCCGAACTT
>JBDKUU010000741.1:0-1516 GCA_039679525.1 Phycisphaerales bacterium
TCGCGATATCGAAAAGGCGAGAGCCATGGCTCGGCGATTCTCGCGGACTGAGGCCATTGGTCTCTCGGACATCGTCTCCCGCCTGTCGGACGTGGACGTCGTGATCAGCTCGACCGCTTCGCCGGAGCCCGTTCTGACGCGGGCCGGGCTCGAATGGTCGCTGGCCGGGCGGACGCGGCCGCTGCTGATGATCGATATCGCGGTGCCGCGGGACATCGATCCGGCGATCGGCCAGCTCGGTTGCGTCAGCTTGCACAACATCGACGACCTCGACAAACAGATCGCGGCCAATCGCGAGAAACGCAGCAGCGAGATCCCCAAGGCCAGGGCCATCGTCGAGGAATTCGTCAGCGCGTTCTCGCAGTGGTACGAATCGCTGGACCTGGTGCCGGTGATCTGCCGGCTGACGCAGATGGGGCTGGAGCTGGCCCGAGCTGAAGCCCGACGCTACGCCGGGGATTTCGGCGACGGCGGCGAAGAGAAGCTCCAGGCGTTCGCCGAGTCGCTGGTCAAAAAGGTCCTGCATGGCCCGATCCGCTTCATCAAGGACGGCGGCGGCGAGCCCAGCGCCGAACAGCTCCAGGCGATCGACCTGGTCAACAAGATGTTCCTGGCTCGCGATGAGGGTATCACCAAGGAGGCGGAGTAATGGCTCGAGAGAAAGTGGTCTCAATCGGCGCGTGCAGTCTCTGTGGCGGGGTCTTCGACAAATCCGCGATGACGTCGCGACGAGTGAGTGAAAAAGGATAGGACGCAGATTGGGCATGAGATCACTGACTGTCGCAACACGCCGGGGGGAGCTGGCCATCGCACAGACCCGGCTCGTCATCGCGGCCCTGCAGGCGAGGCATTCCGGGATCGAGATTCGCGTCAAGGAGATCACCAGCGCCGGCGACCGCGATCGTAAGACCGCCCTGTGGGACCTCAAGGACACCGGGTTCTTCACCTCGCAACTGGAGGATGCGCTGCTGGCCGGCGAAGCGGACTTGGCGGTGCACAGTTTCAAGGACCTGCCGACCCATGAGCGAAAGGGGCTTGCGATCACGGCGATCTGCGATCGCAAATGGCCGGAGGATTGCCTGC
The DNA here is from genome assembly GCA_039679525.1 of Phycisphaerales bacterium. GTDB lineage: Bacteria > Planctomycetota > Phycisphaerae > Sedimentisphaerales > Anaerobacaceae > PLanc-01. The sequence goes on from JBDKUU010000741.1 coordinate 1,084, forward strand.
TGGCCAAACACCCGGTGGGGAGCCTGCTCGAGCTGCCCAAATCGGCAAAGGTCGGGACGTCCAGCTTGCGGCGGGCGGCCCAGTTGCGGCGGGTCCGGCCGGACCTGGAACTGGTCGCGCTTCGCGGGAACGTCCAAACGCGGATCAACAAGCTGCGCTCGACGGACCTCGACGCGATCATCCTCGCAAGGGCGGGTCTGGAGCGGCTGGGACTGGCCGATGCAATCTCCATGATCTTCGATCCAAAGGAATTCATCCCCGCGCCGGCGCAGGGATCGCTCGCCATCCAGACTCGCAGCGACGACGAGCGGGTCGTGGAAATCGTGCGGTCCATCGATGACGGACTGTCGCGGGCCCTGGCCCTGGCGGAGCGGCAGGTTCTCGCCACGATGCAGTGTGGTTGCCACGCCCCGGTGGGGGCCTATGCCGAGCA
>JBDKUU010000742.1:0-4288 GCA_039679525.1 Phycisphaerales bacterium
AGAGTCAGGGCGACGGCGATCTGAGCGACGATCATGGTCCCCTGCAGACGTCCTTCACGAGAACGCGTCGATAGGCCTGCCGCTCTCGCCTTCGTGGCCTGGCACAACCGCACATCCGAAACCCGCCACGCGGGAATCAGGCTGAAGAGCACCCCCGTAAACGTCACCAATCCGAGAGCCAAAATCAAGACCGACGCGTCGACGCGGGACTCGTCGATCCGAGGCATGTAGGCCGGGCAGATCCACAGAAGCCCCTTGAGTGTCCAGGCCCCCATCAGAATGCCCATACCGGCCGCGATGGCGCTGAGAGCCATTCCCTGAACAAGCAGTTGTCTGACCAGGCGGGTGCGAGACGCACCTAGCATCCCGCGTACCGCGATCTCCCGCTCGCGAACACTTGCATGTCCCAGGAACAAACACGCGGCGTTGGCGCATGCGACCAGCAACACCAGGGCGGCCGCTCCCCACAGCAGGTACAACTCCACGCGATAGCCGCCGATCGCTCTGTCGAGGAGTCTCTCGACATGCACGGCGTTCCCACGGACCATCCGAGGGTCGATTTCGGCCAGTTGTTCCATCAGGACGCCCAGATTCGCCCGCGTCTGTTCGACCGTCACCCCGCGATTCAACCTCGCAAATGTGCTGCCTCCCGAACCTGTTTCGTCCGGCTTCAGGGCTACGGGCACCCAGAAAGGCGACCCAAAGGTCATCGCCCGAGGCAGATCCCCGGGCATCACGCCAAGGACCGTGTACTCCTTATTGTCCAGACTCAGAGTCTTCCCTATGGCCTCCCGATCGCTCGCAAACCGTTCCACCCACAGCGCATGACTCAGAATGACCACATTCTCATGACCCGCCAGTTCCTCTTCCGGCGGGAAATCCCGGCCGAGCAGAGGCTGTACCCCCATGATGCGAAAGAAACTCGGAGACACGGCGCTTCCATCCAGATATCGAGGCCTGTCTATGCCCGTAAGGCAAGCATGGAAGTTCTGACACACGCCGACATACTCGAACGCGGCGCTGTGTTCTCGCCAATAGGCGATGTTTCTCGCAGAGGATCCAAACCTTACGGTGTCCTGTGACTTGTCCTGCTCCCAGACGCTCACGATCCTCTCCGGTTCCACACACGGCCAGGGCCGGAACAGCACCGCGTTGGCGACGCTGAATATTGCGGTGTTGGCGCCGATTCCCAGAGCCAGAATCACAACCACCGCGGCGGAGAACCCGGGATTCCTCGCCAGCATCCGCATCGCGTATCGAACGTCTTGCCACAAAGCCGTCATGACGGGACTCCGGTTCACAGTTCACAGTTCACAGTTGGCAGTTGTCAGTTGTCAGTTCCCAGTTCACTGTCATCGCTCTCTTACCGGCAACTGCGAACTGTCCACTGTCAACTGCCAACTGCGATCTCTCCTCTCTATTCACATCGCAACGCCACCATGGGGTCGACCTTCGCCGCTCGGCGGGCGGGGATGTAGCAGGCTGCTCCTGCCGCGGTCACCAAGAGGGCGGTGGCTGCGGCAAACGCCGTCAGGTCCGTCGGGCTCACCTGGTAGAGCGTGCTCGCGAGCAGCCGGCTCAAGGCCCATGCGGCCGCCAGACCGATGCCCATGCCCAAAGCGACCAGCCGAAGCCCCTCGCAAATCACCATCGCCACCACGTCGGGCGAGCGGGCGCCCAGGGCCATTCGGATGCCGATCTCCTGGGTCCGCTGGCCCGCCCAGAAGCTGATGACGCCGTAGATGCCCGCAAACGCCATCAGGGCCGCGATGAGCCCGTAGACGAGAAACATAGACGAGAACATCAGACGAAACAACAGCGATCCCCGCACGCGATCCGACATCGTCTTGATGTCGTGGATGGGGAGGTCGGGATCCACGGACCGCACGATCTCGCGGATGCCGGGGACCAGCGAGACCGGATCGCCGGCCGTGCGAACGATGCCGAACATGGCCGACTGAGGGGCTCGTCCATAGGGCACGTACACGCTCGGCCGCATCTTCTGCTCCAAGCCGTAGTGCTTCACGTCGGCTGTCACGCCGACCACGCGCATCCAGTCCTGCGACATGGAGAGCCGAATCCGCTTGTCGATCGCGTTCTGTCCCGGCCAGAAATGCTCCGCGAAACTCTCGTTGACGATGGCGATCCGCTCGCTGTCCGCGCGATTGTCCGACTCGTCAAAGAACCGCCCCGACAGCAGCTTGACGCCCATCGCTTCACAGTAGCCTGGGGAGGCAACGCAGTACAGCACGACCGGGTTCTCCTCGCCGGGCGCCCTGGGCGGCGCGCCTTCCACTTCGCAGAACATCCCCGAGTGGCTATTGCTCATTGGCAACATGCTGATCAGTCCGGCGCTCGTCACGCCTGGCAGCGCCCGAATGCCCGCGAGATGCTGTTCGAAGAAAGCCCGTCTGGCTTCGTCGGCGTAGGCCTCGTACGGCAGATTGATCTGGTAGGTGATGACGCCGGACGGGCGAAATCCGGGATCGATCTCGCGGATCTTCTGGAAGGTTCGGAGCACCAATCCGGCGCAGATCAGCAGCGTCAACGCCAGCGCGACCTGGCCGACCACGATGCTGCGTAACGTGGTGCGTCCTGCGGCCGAGGCGGCGTTGCGGATTCCGGAGGATTGCAGGACGCCATGGAAGTCCTTCGTCCGAGCGGCGTGCAGGCCGGGGACGAGCCCGGACAGGGCGGTGGCTGCCCCGATGACGAACAGACAAAAGAGCGTGCCGCGGACGTCCATATCGAACGTCATCCAGTGGGGCAGGTTCATGAGATCGCGAAACTCCGTGTGGATCACCGTGAGCACGGCGCCCGCCAGAACGACGCCGATGGCTCCTCCGACGATCGACAACAGAATACTCTCCGTCAGCACGTGGCGAATGACACGTCCGCCCGTGGCGCCCAGAGCCAGGCGCGTCGCGATCTCCCTGCAACGTTGCGACCCGCGGGCCAACATGATGCTGGCGACATTGCAGCAGGCGATCAACAGCACAAACGCCACCGCGCCCAGGAGGATCGTGATGCCCTGCCAGTACTCGCCGAGGTACCGTTGCCGCAGGGTGATGACGGTCGGGGTCGTGATCAGGTTGGAGGGCTGCTTCTCCCCCAGGCCGCGGTGGATGCGAGTCAAGTCGTCGCGAGCCTGCTCCAGCGTGATGCCCTTCTTCAAACGGCCGATCCCGGCCAGGTACCAGTTGTCGAAGCCCTTGGAAGGATCGGCGGCCAGCGGTCGCAGGATATCGATGTCCGTGGGAAAGTCGCCCTCCGGCGGCAGGACTCCGACGATCGTGAGGATGGTCCCGTCCAGCTTCAGCGTTTGGCCAAGCACCGCCGGGTTCCGGCCGGACATCCGCTTCCAGAGGCCGTAGCTCAGCAGGGCCACGCTCCCGCCGTTCGGCTGGTCCTCCTCCGGCGTGAAACGCCTACCCAGCACGGGCTGAATCCCGAGGACGTCGAAGTAATCGTGCGTTGCGATCAGCACGCGGACGCGTTCCGCTCTGCCGTCGATGGACAGATTCGCTCCCGAGAGGCCCCAGGCGTACATCGACTCGAAGCTCTGATTGTGCTCGCGCCAGGCGCAGAAATCGGGGTACGCGATCCCCGTGTAGTCCAGACCCCATTTGGGGGCCGTTTCGTCGAGGTCCACCAGCCTGTCGGAGTTGGGCACGGGAAACGGCCGCAGGTACAAGCCGTTGAATAGATTGAACACCGTCACCATGCCCGCGATGCCGATGGCCAGGATCCCTATGCTCAGCAGCGAGAACGACCGCTGCCTGGCCAGGCTTCGACAAGCGAACTTCAGATCGGACCACGTGTCAAATACACTCATTGCGTTGCCTCGTCTTTCGTTTCAATTCTCATTCACATCTCAGCGCCGCCATCGGATCGACCTTCGCCGCCCGTCGGGCGGGGATGTAGCTTGCCAACAATGAGGCGACGCCGAGCAGAAACATCGTGGCCACGACGCTAGCCGGGTCGACGGGTCGAACACCATAGAGCAGGCTGCCGATCAATCGCCCTATGGCCAATGACAGCAGTAGCCCAACGAACAATCCTATCAGCGTCAGCGTCAATCCCTCGCGGAAGACCATCCCCATGATGCCCCAGCGCGTGGCCCCGAGGGCCTTGCGAATGCCGATCTCCGGAGTCCGCGACGCGACCATGAATCCCTTGACCGCGTAGATGCCCAGCGACGCCAGGAACAGAGCCATGAAGCCGAATGCGAAGGCCAGGCGGGCGCCTTGTCGGGCGACCCACAGCGTAGGACTGTCACGGCGATGCT
>JBDKUU010000743.1:0-8166 GCA_039679525.1 Phycisphaerales bacterium
CGGTGGCACGGGGTTTGCTGCGAGTAGAACGGCTCCTGTCAGTATGATAGGTAGGCAATGCGAGATGTATCGTTCAACAGCAATTGACTCATTTGGAGGGCTCCTCATGGCGAGTGTTGCTCAGATCGAGGCGAATCGGTCCAATGCGCAGAAATCCACTGGGCCGCGGACGGCCGAAGGGAAGGCGACGGCGTCGCACAATGCCGTCAAACATGGGCTTTTGGCCGAGCAGGTGGTCATTCATGGGGAAGACCCGGTCGAATTCGATCTCTACCGTCAGGGGATGCTTGCGGAGTTGGCCCCGGAGGGGGCGGTGGAGATGATGCTGGCTGAGCGGGCCGTGAGTCTGGCCTGGCGGCTTCGGCGGGCCGAGCGGCTGCAAAGCGCGGTCTTCGCCACGGTCTACCGCGAGAACGCAAACGACGTGGTGCTCTGGCCCAAGCATGGGCTGCCGATCGAACCACGGCGGGACGAGGAGGAGGTGATCCTGGGGCAGGTGGTGATGACGGACTTCGCTCGCGCCCAGGTGCTGGACCGGTTGTTGGTCCACGAGCGGCGGATCGAGAGCAGCCTGTATCGGACGATGACTGAACTGCGGAAAGAGCGGGAGGCACGCGTGGCGGCCGATGCGGAGCAAGTCCTGCGTTCGGAACCAGGACCCGGCGGAAAGCTAAGAAAGGTTGCCACAGAGGTCACAGAGGGACACAGAGAAGAACGAGGCGGCGAGGGGAAGAACGCCGCCACTTGTGAGCCGCTCGTCTGTTCGCCCGATTCTTGCCCTTCCGGCTCTGTGCCCTCTGTGGGCTCTGTGGCAAAAACTCCCCTCTCGGCCTTGAATTCGCACAGCGGCTTTGCGGCGGATCGGGAGGTCGTGGCAGGAGTGGAATTGGGTTCGTTTGGTGAAAACGCGCCGGAGGGAGTTTCAAGTTTGAAGTGTCAAGTTTCAAGTGAGAAAGGGCCGGTTTCCGGCGACAGCTCTGACTTCACACTTGGAACTTCAAACTTGACACTTCTTGAAGAGAAGATAACGCCTTGCGGCGTCACTACGAACGAGGAGGGATGCGCGACAGGGACGCGGTTCGGGGCTGCGACCGAAACGCTTCACGCTTTCCCCTTCGCGCTTCACGATTCATCCCGCGAAACGAAGCCAATCGCGGAGGGAGTTTCAAGTTTGAAGTGTCAAGTTTCAAGCGACGGCTCTGACTTCCGCCTTTGAACTACACACTCGGCCGAAGGCGGGCGGGGATTTGAGATCTCAGATTTGAAATTTGAGACTTGAGACTTCAGATTTGACGGGTGAGGCTTGGCGTCTGAGATTTCAAATTTGAGATTTGAGATCTCCGCTGGTCAGTCCAGGACCGTCAGGTCCATTTCGACGGAGCGTTCGACGCAGTAGGCCCGGATTCGTTCGATCATGATCCGGCCGTACTGCTTGGCTTTGGTCTGGCCGACGCCTTTGATGTCCAGGAATCGATCGAGAGTCGAGGGCCGCTTGCGGGCCATGTCCCGCAGGGCGGCGTCGCCGAAGATGACGAACGCGGGGACGCCTTTCTCGCGAGCGAGAGTCGCCCGCACCTTGCGTAACGCGTCGAAGAGCCCTTTATCGACGCCTTGCCACGAATCGGTCACGACTTTTGCCTTGCGTTCGCGTTCAGGCTTCTTCGTCGGGCACAACAATCGCGGGACTGTCTCGCCCTTAAGAGTTCGACGGCCCTCTGTTGTGACCGCGAGCACATTATACTCGCCGATCTTCTCCAGGAAGCCCTGGCCGGTGAGCTGTTCGATCCAGTCGTGCACAGCTCGCGAATCATAGTCGCGAAGCAGGCCGTAGGTGGTCAGGTTGTCGTGACCATTTTCAAGAATCCGCTGGTCGCGGGAGCCGGTGAGAACCAGGGCCGTGTAGGCTCCGCCGAAACGCTGGCCCAATCGCAGGACACAGGAGAGTATCTTTTGAGCAATCACCAAGGCATCGTCCATCGAGTCCACGTCGCCCAGGCAGATGTCGCACGCGCCGCATTCGCCCCTGTCGAGCGACTGGCCGAAGTAATTCAGAATGGCCTTGCGCCGGCAGACGCCCTCCGTGCAGTAGCTGTACATCCGGCTGAGTTTGGCCATCGCGACCTCCATGGCCTTCGGGTCCATGTCGCGCATCAGGGTCTTCCAGGTCGCGTAGTCCCCGCCGGAATAGAACAGGCAGCACTCGGCCTCGAGGCCATCGCGTCCGGCCCGGCCGCTCTCCTGCTGGTAATGCTCCAGCGACTTGGGCATCCCGGCGTGGATCACGTACCGGACGTTGGACTTGTCGATCCCCATGCCGAAGGCGATCGTCGCCACGATGATATCGACCTTCTCGTTTACGAAGTCGTCCTGGTTCTTTTTGCGGGTCTCGTCGGGCAGGCCCGCGTGGTACGGGGCCACGCGGAGCCCCTTGGCCGTCAGGTCGGCGGCCATCTCTTCGACGTCCTTTCGCCGGATGCAGTAGACGATGCCGGATTCGTCCCGGTGCCTGTCGACGACCTCAGTCACCTGCTTGACGACGCGATTCTTCGCCTGAACCTTGTAGATCAGGTTCGGCCGGTCGAACGAGCCGACCAGCATGGCGGGGTCCTTGAGCGACAACTGCTGGGCGATGTCGAGCCGCACCTGCTCGGTCGCGGTGGCGGTGTAGGCGCCGATCGGCACGCCGGGGAAGATCTTCCGCAGGGAGCCGAGCTGGCGATACTCGGGCCGAAAGTCGTGCCCCCACATGCTGATGCAGTGGGCCTCGTCGATGGCGATGAACGACAGGTCGAGTTTCTGCAGGAATTTGATGAAGGAGTCCGAGACCAATCGCTCCGGCGACATGTAGAGCAGCTTGAGCCCGCGATTGCGGATCAGGTCAAACGTCCTCTCCCGCTCCTCCGGCGTCAGCGAGCTGTCGATCCGGGCAGCCGGCACGCCGCACTCGGTCAGGGCGTCCACCTGGTCTTTCATCAGCGAGATCAGCGGCGAGACCACGACCGCCAGGCCGGGCGAATTGACCGCGGGCACCTGAAAGCACAGGGATTTGCCGCCGCCGGTGGGCAGAACGACGATCACATCCCGGCGGTTGCAGAGATTCGTCATCGCCTCCTTCTGCAAGGGCCGGAATTCCTTGTATCCCCAATATTTCTCTATTGTTTCTGCGAGCCGTTCGATCAAGATCCGCCGTCTCCAAAGGCCTCCAAGGGCCCATGCATTATATACCCGATCCGCCCCGCCGGCCAGTGCCTCCCTGCCAAAACGACAGGAGTTCTCTGCAACTTTCGCCCTCGCCCCGCGTCTTTCCACATAAAGGGGCATACGATTCTCCCTGACGGCTGGTATGCATTTTGCACCAAATCGAGATGCTGACGTATAGTCTAAGACCGAGAAATAGAGATGCAGGTGATATGCCATGACTAGATTCATGAACAACTTCAAGACGACCCTGCTGATGGGATTTCTGATGGGCTTGTGCCTGGCCATCGGCTACCTGATCGGCGGCCCCAACGCGATGATCTTCGCCTTTGTCTTCGGCGGCGCGCTGAACCTGATCGCCTTCTTCTTCAGCGACAAGATCGCCCTGGCGACGATGCACGCCCAGGAGATCGGGCCCAATGACGACCCGGCCTTGTGGAGGATCGTCGAGGATCTTTCTCAGCGGGCGGGCCTGCCCATGCCGCGAGTGTACATATCGCCGGCGGCGGCTCCCAACGCGTTCGCCACGGGCCGCGGCCCCAGCCACAGCGCGGTCTGCGTGACCGCGGGCCTGCGTCAGATGCTCACGGATAGCGAGTTGCGGGGCGTTCTCGGCCACGAACTGTCGCACGTCAAGAACCGCGACGTCCTGATCAGCACGATCGCCGCCATCATGGCCGGGGCCATCACCATGCTGAGCCGCTTCGTATTCTTCGGCGGCGGCGACGACGATCGCCGGGGCAACCCCTTGATTGCGATCCTGATGCTGGTCCTGGCGCCGATCGCGGCCCTGATCATCCAGATGGCGATCAGCCGCTCGCGGGAGTACGAGGCGGACCGCGCCGGCGCAGAGCTGTCGCAGGATCCCGAGAGCCTGGCGCGATCGCTTCTAAAGCTGGAGTCGGGGAATCAACGTATCCCGCTGCCCGTGCCGGACGCACAGAGCAGCCTGTTCATCGTCCAGCCGTTGACGGGCAACAGCATCGGCAAGCTCTTCAGCACGCACCCGCCGACGGAGGAGCGCGTGGCCCGGCTGCGGGAGATGGAGCAAAGACATTGATTAAGGATTATGGATGATTGATGGTTCGTCGGCCGCGAGTCTTCAATCATCAATAATCAATCATCCTTCATCAATGCAAGGGTTTCCAGTCCGGCTCCCAGCCCCAGGAGAGATCCAGAACAGGTCCGCTTCGGGCGTTCGGGAATTCGTGTTTCAACCAGGTTTCGTCGCCGGCCATCATGGGCGCGTCCTTGCGGCGGATGATCGCCATCCGTGTGCGGGAGTTGTCCACTTTGCCGAGGTCCACTTCGCTCTTTGTAAACAGAATATAGTTGCCGTCGGGCGAGACACAGCCGCCGTATAGATGCTGTTTGTCCTCCGCGTAGAGCAGTTGCCTCTGCGCGCCGTCGACGCTCGCGAGCCAAAGCTGCGCCCAGCCGGACTTGCCGGGAACGATGCCGCGAGAGTAAATGACATGCTCGGAGTCGGGCAACCAGTCGGGTGTACAGTTGTAGCGGTCGACTTCGCTAACCGGATGAATCTGCCCGGTCTCGGCGTCCAGGCACCCCACCGTCCATGCGACGCCCAGGCCGTTGGCCGTGCCGACGAATCGTTTGCCGTCGGGCGACCAGACCAGTTGCTGCACGACGCCGCCGCGGGGAATCTGCCGAACGACCTGACGACTCGCCAGATCGACGATCTGAATCCCCTTCCTGTCCAGGCAGGCGATCTGCCTGCCGTCCGGCCCCCACGAGGCCCAGGGGAACCTGTTGCCGTACGACGTAGCGTTGCCGCCGTCGGAATCCGCGATCATCAATTCGAACAGCCCATACGTGTTGTTGTCGACCCTCTCCGCGACCGGCATGCGATAATACAGCAACTTCGCGCCGTCGCGGGAGAACTTGGCGCCGGCCTCGTTGTACTGTCGGGTGTCTGTCAGTCGCCTGCGGTCGGAGCCGTCCGGCCGCATCAGGAACAGGTCCCAGTCGCCTCCTTCGTTGGCGGCGCTGAAGACGATCCAGCCCCGGCCGCGCACCTCTTCCGCCAGGGCCTGCACGGAGGCGTCGCTCGCAACCCCGGTAGGGTGCGTACCACGCACCGAATCCTGTTGGGCAGAGGCGGTGCGTGGTACGCACCCTACAAAGACCATTGCGGCGGCAAATGCCAGGAGTCTCATGGTCGTCTCCTATCGCCGCTCGATGGACCAGAATCGCACGCCGTACGGTTCGAGCGGAACTTCGAGTTCTGCCTTTTCGGGCGTTAGATCGATGGGCCGCTCGGACTTCAGCCTCGCGTTCTCGTCATTGCTGGCCGTCGCGGCGTCGAGCACGATCAGCCGGGCTGTGAGGTTGCCGGGAACGTCGGTCAGGGTCAGACGCACGCGAGCAGGCGATGTCGAGTAGTTCCAGACCAGCACGTTGTACAGTTCCAGATAGGGGTCCCACGTGGCGAGGCCGTGAACCGCCTCGCTTCGCGAGGTCAGACGCAGCCGCTCGCCTGTCAATCGCGAAAGGAGCTTGAACGTGAAGTAGGTCGGGCGAATCACGTTCTGGTAGTCGAACAGTCCGTCATACTGCGGCCGGCGATTCCACCAGCGGTACATGAACATCGTCCCCTGCGGCGACATGAACTTCGCAAACGGCTCCATCGCAACGTGCCAGTCGCGGATGTGGTAGTAGCAGGAGTAGTCGAGGCCGCCTTCCTTCATCTGCCAGATCACCTCGGCGACGAAGCACGGCTGAAATCGCGGATCGTCCGGCGGATGCGACAGGTCCACGTTCCACTCGTCCAGCATGGTCTGAGCCTTGACGCCGGGGTGCTTGGCCAGCAGGTCCTGCACGTAGTCGATCGTGCCCCGGACCTGCTGCGGGCTGCTGCTGTAGATGTGCCAGGACACGAAATGCAGAGGCACTTTTTCCTTCTCGCAGAAATCGAGCAGTCTCGGCAGAATCGGGGACCGTGCTCCGGCCAGCGCCGGGCCGCCTACCAAGGCGTCGGGATCGGCCCGCAGGATCGCCTCGGCAGTGTGCCTGTAATAGCGTGTGTAGTTCTCAGGCTGGAAACGATAGGGACAGCCGCCGCTCTCGCCGATATCCGGCTCGTTGGCCACTTCCCAATAGCGGATCCTCGGGTCTCGCTGCTTGTAGTGGCGAACCATGCGGAAGATCAGTTCGTCCCACTGGGCATAGTCGTTGGGCTCGACGATGTCCTGATCCACGACCGGAAAGAGCGTCCTGGGCTTGAAGCAGATGCACATGATCGGCTCGGCCCCGGTCGCGAGGATCGTGTCCACGGACCGGTCCAACGTGTCGAAATGATACCGCCCCGGCGCCGGCAGCAGATCGAAGTACTCCTGAATGAACAGGCGAATCACCGCGGGCCGCAGAGCCCGGATCTCCGCGACGCGATCCTGCCACATGGGCTCCTCCGAGAGCCCGCCCTGGCCCAGGGCCATACGCTCGATGTGCATAGGCCCCAGCCGCTGGGCCAGCGAGACCGTCACCTGGACTGCCTGCTCCTCGGCATGCGCCACAGACGCCATCAACATCAGACCGACGATCGACGTGAGTCTCAGTCGCATGAGATTCCTCCTGAATCAATGTCGGAGAACGAGCTTGTCCCGTCACTTGCCGATGCAGTAGAGGTTCTGGGCGGTGCGGACGAACAGACGTCCGCCGGAGACTGCGATGGACGACTTGATGTCGGGTTCGGCGATCTTGGTCTCGAAGAGGACCTTGAACTCCTCGCCGCCGGCCTGGAGCACGACGATGTTGCCCGCCTCGCTGATCGCGTAGATCCTGCCGTCGGCGCCGGTCGGCGAAGACCACCAGGAGCCCTGGCCGGGGACCCTGCCCTGCCAGTACGCCTTGCCGGTCTTCGGGTCCAGGCAGGTCATGGTCTTTCGCTTGAGGCCGTCGAAGACGTAGAGCCGGCCATCGTAGAACAAAGAGGTGCCGCAATCGGACGCCGCGTCAGTGAATTTCCAGAGAATCTTCGCGGCCTCGCCACTGCCCGCCGGCGGCTGCACGGCGAAGGCGCCCTCGTGCTTATGGAGGTTGCCGAAGACCAGACCCTGCCCCGTGACCAGCGACGGAATCACCCGCGAGTCGCGGATCTTCTCAGTCCAGTATTCGAATCGCCAAAGCTCCCAGCCGGTGGCCGGATCGTGGGCCGTGATGAAGTCCCCGCCGGTCCACAGCAGCTCGGCCTTGCCGTCGTGGACGAAGGGCACGGGAGTCGAGTACGTCTCCATGCCTTCGTCGAAGGCGTTGGTCTTGCGGGGCTGCTTCCAGAGGTCCCGTCCCGTGTTCGGGTCCAGGGCCAGGAGGAACGAATCCAGCGGCTCGCTCGCCGGCGGGTCCCGGTACGGCTTATCCCGCCGGATCACCGTGATGAACAGTCTGCCGTCATAGACGAGCGGGCTGTTGCTGTAGCCGAACTGCAGGGCCAGGTTGCCGAACTCCTTCTCGATGCTGCGAGACCACAGTTCCTTGCCCTCGTAGTCGAACGCGGCCAGCGTGCCGTCGCCGTACAGGAAGAACACGTGGCTGCCGTCGGCGGCAGGCGAGGGCGAGGCCATGGTGTTCTGCGGGAGCCGCATGGCGTTGGAGCCTACGTCCTTTCGCCAAAGCAACTTGCCCGTCGACGCGTCGAAACACAGCGCCACGAACTGCGGCGTCCCCTTGACCGTCGAGGTCACGAACACCCTGCCCTTCGAGACGATCGGCGTAGCCCCGCTCGGGCCGGGCAGAGGACTTGACCAGGCGACTCCTTTCGCAGAATCCCAGGAAGCCGGGACGCCCTGGTCATCCGTCGAACCGTCGAAGAACGGCCCCCGCCACTGCGGCCAGTCCGTCGCGCCGGCGACCATCGAAAAGACCAGAATCCAACCGAGCGACAACACGAGATGCTTCGAACTGCCCATTCACGACTCTCCTGCATGCTTCAGATTGCCCCGGCGCGCGATC
>JBDKUU010000744.1:0-5272 GCA_039679525.1 Phycisphaerales bacterium
GCGACACGCTGACCGGCTACACCTCGGCCGACGGCAAGAACTGGAGCCAGATGGGCACGACGATCATCCAGATGGAGGCCCCCGTTCAGATCGGCCTGTGCGTGACCTCGCACGCGGCGGGGGAGAATCGGACTTTCGAGTACGACAGCATCTCCGCGACGGGCGGCGTCAGCGGCGCCTGGCAGGGCGTCGTGATCGACAGCCCGCAGTACAACCCCGCGACCGCCATGTACCTGATCGTCGGGGACAGCGCCGGCAAGACCGCGATGGCGACCAGCGCCACGGCGGCGAATGCGGCCGATTGGACGCGATGGGTCGTTCCGATGACCGATCTGGCGGGCGTGAACTTCAACAAGATCACCAAGGTGACGGTCGGCGTGGGCAACAAGACCGCTCCGACCGCCGGCGGCGCCGGAATGGTCTTCATCGACGACATTGGCTACGGCCGCTCGGCTCAGTAGCCGTCTCATAAAGTCTGCCGCGGGGCCCCAGCCACGATCGATCGCGGCTGGGGCCTCCGTGGCGTATGCGCGTCTATGTCATCTGAGGCCTGGGCCAGTGTGGGACCCCGGTCGATTCTGAATGCAGTGTGGCCTTGAAGGAGGACCATCATGGGAAAGCGACTGACAACTTTGATTCTGTGCGCCCTCGCGATGAGCGCAGTGGCCGGGTCCCTCGCGTATGCAGGAGATCCGACGCTGATCGGCTGGTGGAAGCTGAATGACGGAACCGGCACGACGGCGCTGGATCTGTCCGGCTATGGGCACAACGGCGCCATCAAGAACCCGACCGGGGGCCTGGGGACCGGCGGCTCGGTGTGGGTCAACGACCCCGAGCGGGGCATGGTCATCGGCTTCAACGGGACCGACGGCAGCGGCGCCTTCGTCGATCCCTCGCTGACGCTCCCGGCGATGACCCTGCAGAACGATTTCACCTGGATGTTCTGGGCCAAGCAGCCCGCCGCTCAGGCGACCAACAACGACCTGATCATGGGCAATCGCTACGGCGGGACGTCGTCGCCGCTTCAGTTCATCAAATTCACGCCGACGCGGTTCGAGTGCTACAACGACGATAGCTCCTACGTCAACGGGATCAACTATAACTCCATCCCCAGCGACGTCTGGGTCCATCACGTTCTCGTCAAGGATGGGGCGTCCCTGACCTACTATCGCAACGGCGCTGTGACTTTGACAAATACGATGACCAAGACCGTTGCCCCGAACCCATTCTATATGGGCGCCGACGGCTTCAGCGGCACGCAGGAGAACTGGCAGGGCTACCTCAGCGACGTCCGCCTGTACGAACGGGCATTGACGGCCAGCGAAGTTGCGAAAGCCATGGCCGGCAAGGGGCCCGGCGCCGAACTGGCCGGCGATCCCATCCCTCAAGATGAGGCGAAGGACGTGCCGCAGGATGCAGGGCTGAGCTGGACGCCCGGCGAGACCGCAGCCACACACGATGTATACCTCGGGACGAGCTTCGAGGACGTCAACGCCGCCGGCCGGACCGATTCGAAAGGCGTGCTCGTCAGCCAGGACCAGGCGGCTCTCAGTTATGACGCGGAAGGCCTCTTTGAGTTTGGCAAGGTCTACTATTGGCGCGTGGACGAGGTCAACGCGGCTCCCGACAATGCCGTCTTCAAGGGCGAAGTCTGGAGCTTCACGGCTGAGCCGTTCTCCTATCCGATCGAGAACATCGTGGCCACGGCCTCCAGCCAGAGCCGGGCGGATTCAGGGCCGCAGAACACCGTCAACGGTTCCGGCCTGAACGCCGAGGATCAGCACTCGGTCAATCTGGCGGACATGTGGTTGAGCACCAACGTCAAGCCGCACTGGATTCAGTACCAGTTCGACAAGGTTTACAAGCTCGACGAGCTGTGGGTGTGGAACGCCAATCAGATCGTGGAGGCGTTCGTCGGCTTCGGCGCCAAGGACGTTACGATCGAGTACTCCCTGGACGGCCAGACCTGGACCACGCTCGAGGGCGTGCCCGAGTTCGCCCGCGCCACAGCCGATTCTGCCTACACGGCCAATACGGTTGTCGATTTCGGCGGGGTCGAGGCCAAGTTCGTCAAGCTGACAATCAATAGCAACTGGGGCGGCGTGGCCCAGCAGACGAGCCTGAGCGAAGTCCGGTTCTTCTCCGTGCCGGTCCAGGCCAGAGAACCCGTGCCGGCCGATGCCGCCACCGATGTCGACTTGACCGCCTCGCTGAATTGGCGGCCCGGTCGCGAAGCGACCTCGCACAAGGTCTTCTTCGGCGCCGACAGCGCCGCAGTCGCCGCGGGCGCCGCTTCGGCCGGCACCGTGACCGACCGTGCCTTTACGCCGGCTCCGATGACCTTCGGCACGAAGTACTTCTGGAAGGTCGACGAGGTCGGCGACGCCGGCACCTATGCAGGCGACATCTGGAGCTTCACCGCCCAGGAATTCGCGTCTCTCGACGATTTCGAGAGCTACACCGACGACGAGGGCAGCCGGATCTATGAGTTCTGGCTGGACGGCATCGCCGACACTGCCTTCGGCGGCTCGACGGTCGGCTACATGACGGCCCCGTTCGCCGAGAGAGCGGTCATCCACAGCGGCAAGCAAGCGATGCCTCTGGCATACGACAACAGCAAGGCTCCGTTCTTCAGCGAAGCCGTGAAGGAATTCGAGTCGCCTCAAAACTGCACAGGCTCCGGCGCGACCGAGCTGTGCGTCTGGACCCGCGGCTATCCGGCTTTGGCCACCACGACGGTGACCGAGACCGGCGGCAAGATGAGTCTGACCGGCTCCGGCGCGGACATCTGGAACAACTCCGATGAGTTCACCTACGCCTACAAGACCCTCACCGGCGATGGCAGCATGATCGCCCGCGTGACCAGCATCGGGCCCGGCGCGAACACCTGGGCCAAGGGCGGCGTGATGATTCGCGACACCGTCAACGGCGGCTCCATGCACGCCATGATGATCATGACCGCCAACACCGATGGAGCCGCGGGCAATGGCGCCAGCTTCCAGTATCGTGCAACCACCAACGGCGGCTCCGCCAACACCGACAGTTCCGTGGCGATCAAAGCCCCATACTGGGTCAAGATCGAGCGGGCCGGCAGCACTCTCAGCGGCTCCACGTCCGCAGACGGCAAGACCTGGACCCTCATGAGCCAGGCCGTCATCGAGATGACGGACCCGGTCCTGATCGGCGTCTGCGTCACGTCGCACCAGGCCGGCGAAGAGCGGACTTACCAGTTCGAAGGCATCGCCGCAACCGGCAACGTGACGGGGGCGTGGCAGGGGGCTGTCATCAACGCGGCCCAGTACAACGACGCCGCCCCGATGTACCTGACGGTGACGGACAGCGCCGGCAAGTCGGCAACCGCCACCAGCGACACGGCGGCGACAGTCGCCGACTGGACGCGCTGGACGATCCCGATGAACAGCCTGAGCGGCGTGAGTCTCTCGAAGGTCAAGAAGCTCACGATCGGCGTCGGCGCCAAGAACGCGACGACCGGCGGCTCGGGCATGGTGTTCATCGACGACATCGGCTTCGGCCGCTCCGCCGGCGGGCAGTAACCTGAGATGGTGACACATCGCGGCGGTTGATCGTCGGCTGCCGCAAGCAGAGGTGAACACGGGGCCCGTGCCGTGTGGCACGGGCCCCGTTCTTATTCAGCGACAGATCGTCGCCTACTCAACGTATCTGTGCGACCAACGGGCTCGGTTCGTAGTGACGCCGTAAGGCGTTATTCTCCTCTCTCCACCAGCATGAGACATCGAGACGGGTAAGCTCGTTCTGCGTCTGATGCCTGAGTTCCAGATCTCGCGGCATTCGGGTGCTTCGTTTCGCTCGGCATGACATCGGAGTCAGGCATCGCGGGGCGACTGCTGACGTCATGAGATATTGTGCTTGCGGGCTCTTGTTTTCCTTTTGCATTCCCGCCCGACCATGGCTAGAATCTGACCCCTAAGGCAGAGCTTGGTGGCCCTATTGCGGATTTCCATAAGGAGCAGTGCATGAGTGTCAAGCCATCTCTCTCGAATTCAGTCTGGTCTGTTATCGCGACGTGTCTGGCCGCGGGACTTTTCTCTGTTTCTTTTCCTACGCCAGTCTGCCGGGCTCAGAATGTCACGATCACGGGCTCCTACGATGTCACGCAGAACCTGGACGCTTTGTACTCCGGCTCGGGAGAGCGCACCGCCGAAGTGTCGGCCGCGGGAACCGTGGATGTCCCGGCCTCGCAGGGCGTCGGGGTTCATGCGGACAACTTCGGATTCTGGACGCTCACCAATGGGGGCGTCGTTCGCGGAGACAGCGGCGTATCCCTGGGCCTGGGCGGCTCGGTCACCAATCAGAACGAGATCCTCGGCAGAAGCCTCAATGGAGCGGGCATCTATCTCGCCAACGGCGGCTACGTCAACACCGTCGTCAACGAGTCCGCCGCCACGATCACCGGTGGCAGCACGGGCACGGTCGGGGTCATCGGGGTCAATCTGTTGAGTTCGTCTCCGACGAGTGTTGTCGACAACAGCGGCGTGATCCGCGCCTATGGGGACGGCGTATCCTCGCGAGGAACCGCCGTCCTATTGAACGGCGGGGGCGACGTGACCAACCAGGTCGGCGGCGTCATCACCGGCGGTTATGGGAGTACGTCCGGACTTGGCGTGTACCTCTTCGGCCCGGGCACGGTTGAAAACAGTGGATCGATCGCGGGGAACAATTACCAAGGCATCGCCATCGTGGGCAACGGCACCGTGACCAACCACACCGGCGGCAGCATCACCGCCAATGGCGCCACGATCGGCGTGAACATATCGGGCGGAACAGGGACCATCACGAACGAAGCGGACGCCACCATCACCGGCGGCCGCAATGGCGTCGTCATCAGCGGCACGGGAAGCGTGGACAACTCCGGCACGATCAGCGGTTTGGATGCGGGCTACTACGGGGTTCGCTTCAGCAACACAGCGGCCGGGGCGTACACGACGTCCGTCGCCAACGGCGGAACCATTTCCGGCGGCGCCGCGGGCGTCAGCGTTCGGTTCATGCCCGGCTCAGGCACATCCACCGCGACCAATACCGTGAACAATTCCGGAACGATCGCAGCCACCGGCGGCACCGGCACAGGGCTCCTGATCGAAGGCAACGGCGCATTCGCCAATCAGATCACCAACAGCGGCACCATCACCGGCTACCGCGGGATTGACCTGACCGGCCTGGGGTCCGATACCCTGACCAACACCGGCACGATCAGCGGCACCTGCGGCACGGCGGTCGACCTCAGCGGCGGCGA
>JBDKUU010000745.1:0-2449 GCA_039679525.1 Phycisphaerales bacterium
GCCTTGCCTCGATCCAAGACAGTCACGGCAAGCGAGGGATCGGATCCTTCGGCCAGATACTGATCGGAGACTCGTCCCGCGAGATAGATTTGAACCTGGCTTGACGTCGCGGCGTCCTTGTCCGCGGGCGCGCCCCCCACCACCCACACCACGGCCCGCTCCGAGGCCAATCTGCGGTTGCCCACGACCAGCTCCACGCCGTCCTGGCACAGCAGCACGCTTTGCCCGGGTCCGATCGTCTCGCTCGAGAGCGTCCCGGCCGTCAGGTGCAGGTCGCGGACCTGCCCGTTGGGGCGCGTGGAGGCCACGCTGCCCGAGGTCCCCTGGGGCGGCCGATCCGTCGAGCCGTCGCTGGCCGCGCCGGCGAGTCCCGACGCCAGCAGCAGCACACCCATCAATGCCGTTTTGTACCGCATACCGGTGAGTATCGTGTCCTCAGCAGGCCGGGCCTCCAGCCCGGTCCATGTTCGCCGAGATTATAGCCGCCCCCGCCAGGAAGACCAGCAAAAACCCCTGGCATCTTTCGCCCCTTGATTTCTCCGGCCCGTTGGGATAAAAGCAACGTATCGGGAGGGTTCGGAGCCCCCAATAAGATAAGGCAAGGAAATATGGCCAAGCAAGAATACACGGCGTATCAACAGGGAATCATCTCCAAGTACTACAACCACTTGGACACCATCATGCTCACCAAGCTCCAGGAGCTTGTCAGCGAGCTTTACCTGGCCGACACGGATGCCAAGAAGAAGCGTCTCTGGGAGCGGGCCGAGAAGGCGATGACCCAGCTCAAGATCCCCGCGGACATCGTTGAACACATCATGGCCAGGCGGGACGTCCAGATCCTGGCGAAGAACGTCCAGGAATGGTACAACCAGAGCACGAGGAAAAAATAGCCGGCCAAGGGCCGGAAACTCGAAGCACGAAACTCGAAATCCGAAACAATCTCAAAGCTCAAAACCCAAATGACCGAAACGACTGCCTTCCAGGAGTGCGACAGCGTTTCGATCATTAGAGATTAGGTCATTTGGATTTGTTTCGAATTTCGGATTTCGAATTTGCTCGCCGCCGTCTCGTCTCGAATCTTTGCATCCGCCCGCACCCCGGGTATAATGGAGTCGCCCTGCTGGAGACGTCGCGTCAGCGAGGCGTCTGGACTTGGTTGCTGCGGAGAACGATATGACCGAGGAATACTCCCCAACGGCGAAGGTATACCCGACCGAGAACCTGGGCAAGTTCAGCATCATGGACATGCTCAAGTACTTCGAGGAGCACGGGGCCATGCGGGTCTCGGATCTGCACATCAAGGTCAACGCCCCGCCGGCCTATCGCATCGACGGCGATCTGGTGAAGCTCAAGGGCCCAAGCGTGACGCCCGAAATCGCCAAGCAGCTCATTTTCCCTCTTCTCAAGGAGCACAGCATCAAGAAGCTCCTGGCCGAACAGAGCGTCGATTGCTCCTATCGGATGGGGGCTCTTCAATTTCGAATCAACATCTTCCGCGAGAACGATGGCCTGGCCGCCGCGATCCGGGCCCTGGCGCTCGACGTGCCGCCCATCGAGAAGATCGGCTTCGCCAACAACGTCTGGGAGGATATCCTGGGCCTCAAGGCGGGACTGGTCCTGTTGACAGGCATCACCGGGGCCGGCAAGTCCACGACGATCGCCTCGCTGATCGGGCGGATCAGCGAAAAGACGGCCTGCCGCATCCTCACCGTCGAGGACCCCATCGAGTACATCCTGCCGCAGAAGTACTCGATCATCTCCCAGCGGGAGGTGGGCCGGGACGTCAAGAGCTTCCATGACGGGCTCAAAGAGATGATGCGGGAAGACCCGGACGTGATCTTCGTCGGCGAGATGCGCGACGCCGAGACCATCGGCATGACCCTGATGGCCGCGGAGACCGGACACCTGGTGTTCTCGACCCTGCACACCCGCGACGTGACGGGATCGATCACGCGCATTCTCGACTACTTCCCCGAGGGCCGTCAGGCCGAGGTGCGAAACCAGCTTTCGCTGGGCCTGGCGTACGTGGTCAGCCAGAAGCTGATCCCCCGCAAGAATGGGCAAGGCCGGGTCATCGCGATGGAGATCCTCAACAACACGTATGCCGTCGCCAACCTGATCCGGACGGGCAAGATCGAGCAGATCTATTCGCAGTTGCAGACGAAAACGCGCAACAAGACGGATGAGAAGATGATCACTCTGGAGAAGCACCTGGCGATGCTGGTCAAGCAGGGAGAGATCGACCTGCTCGAAGCCCAGAAGTGGGCCAACGACACCAAGGCTTTTGTGGATTGCATGCAGAGGGATTGAACCCGAAAAGGAAAGCACGAAATTCGAAACAAACCCAAATGACCCAAATTCGAAATTCAAAACGACTGGAGCCGGGAGTGCGGCAGCGTTTCGGTCATTTGAGCTTCGTGCTTTGAATTTGTTTCGGATTTCGAGTTTC
>JBDKUU010000746.1:0-6478 GCA_039679525.1 Phycisphaerales bacterium
GGTGTGGAAGGGCGTCGTCGCGGCGCCGCTGATCGGTTCCCTGGACAGCCAGCGGACGCAGCAGTTCATGGAGCGTCTGCTCAACCGCATCGTCGAAACGAACTCGCCTGTGGCGCTCGTGGACATCATGGGCGTTCCGACCATCGACACGCAGACGGCACAGCACCTGATCGAGACCATCAGCGCCGTCCGGCTGCTGGGGGCGCAGGTGGTTCTGACGGGCGTGCGGCCGGTCATTGCGCAGACCCTCGTTCACCTCGGCATCGACCTTTCCGACATCATCACGCGATCCTCGCTGGCCGCCGGAATCCAGGTCGCCCTGGACATTCTGAACCTCCAGGTCGTCGAGAAGAAGGACGCCCAGTAAGGAGCGAAGCAGATGCCAGGCGAAAATATTTCGGTGATGAAAGTCCGCGGCTTGTTGCTGGTGACCGTGCCGCCGGACCCGGACGACGACACCGTTTCCGCATTGCAGCAGAGGATTCTGGAGGTGATGGATCGGACCGAGGCGAAGGGGTTGGTGCTGGACATCTCGACCGTCGAGACGCTGGATTCGTTCTTTGCCCGGACGGTGGCGGAGACGGTGCAGATGGTGGCGCTGATGGGTGGGCGGACCGTGCTGGCGGGCATGCAGGCCAGCGTCGCCGTCACGGCCACGCAACTGGGCCTGACGCTGGGCCATGCGGACACGGCGCTCGACGTGGACCGCGCGCTGGACCGGCTCCTCGCGGGCCCCTCGCAGGGACGAGGCCGATGAAACCGACGCTTGAAGGCGAATTCAGGATCGCCACGGAGAGCGACATCGTGACCGCACGCAAGTTCGTGCGGGAAGCGGCCGCGGCGCTGGGCTTCGGCCTGGTGGACGTGACGAGGATCGTCACCGCGGCCTCCGAGCTGACCCGCAACATCTACCAGTACGCCGGCAGCGGCGTCATGCGCTGGCGTCCGCTCAACGAGGCCGGCCGGGTGGGATTGGAGATCGTCTTCGAGGACCGGGGACCCGGCATCGCCGATCTGGAGCGGGCCATGGAGCCCGGCTTCAGCACGGGCAAAGGGCTGGGGCTCGGCCTGCCGGGCTCCAAGCGGCTTATGGACGAAATGGCAATCGAATCCAAGGCGGGCGAGGGCACGACCGTACGAGTCCGCAAGTGGCTGAAGAAGTGACATGCAGGAAGTGGCATCCCAAACGATCGCCGTGCGCCATGACAGCGATGTGGGAGCGGCGCGGCGTGCGGCCAAGGAGATGGTCGAGCGTCTCGGCTTTGATCCCACCGCCCGGGAGGAGGTCGCCCTGGCGGTGATCGAGCTGGCGACGAATCTTGTCAAGCACGCGCGGGGCGGACAATTGACCCTGACGCCGGTCCAGGAGGGTTCGCGCGTCGGCATCGAAGTCGTGTCGCAGGATACCGGTCCCGGCATTCCCGACGTCGAACGCGCACTCACCGACGGATTCTCCACGTCCGGCAGCCGGGGCATGGGCCTGGGGGCGGTCAACCGGCTCATGGACGAATTCGACCTGCACTCGCGGCCCCGGGAGGGCACGCGCGTCGTCTGTCGAAAATGGCGCCGCGATTACGGCGTGAGCGTGCAACGATGTCCGCTGGCCTTCGGCGTGGCCACCCGGCCGCGGAACTTCGGCTCTCCCAACGGCGATGCGTTCATCATCAAGCAGTGGGAGGCGAGCGCCCTGGCGGGGGTGATCGACGGATTGGGCCACGGCCAGTTCGCCCACCGCGCCGCCCAGACGGCCCGCCAGTACGTGGAAACCCACTTCGACCAGCCGCTGGACCAAATCTTCCGGGGCACCGGCCGCGCCTGCCGTGCGACACGCGGCGTGGTGATGGCCCTGGCCCGTTTCGATTGGGAACAAGGTCGCGTCTCGGTTGCGTCAGTGGGCAATCTCGAACTTCGCGTGTTCCCCCCGTCCAGTTCGACGTACTTCCCCGTCCGCCGGGGCGTGGTCGGCCTCAATGCCCCCGGGGCGATGGTCGCGCAGCAGGATTGGGACCCGAATGCGCTGATGGTGATGCACTCCGACGGGCTGCGGACGCACTGGTCGTGGCGCGAGTTCCCGCATCTGCCCGACCAGAGCGCCTCGGCCGCGGCGGAGGATCTGCTCCGGGCCCTGGCCAAGGCGAACGACGACGCTACGGTGATCGTAGTCAAGAAAGTCCTTTCATGATAAGCAACGATACAGAGAAACAACTGGCCGAGGCGCAGCGGAGAATCGTCGAGCTGGAGGAGGAACTCGCAGAGACGAACCGCGGGCTGATGGCCTTGACGGTGGAGCTGGAGCAGCGGGTCGAGCAGCGGACCGAGGCCTTGCGGGCGCGGAAGGCGGACCTCAAGGAGGCCCAGCGGCTGGCTCACATCGGGAGTTGGCGTTGGGACGCGAAGACGAAGGTCACGATCAGCACGGACGAATTGCTGCGAATTTTCGGCTTCGACCCCGCCACGGAGACGATGCCGGATTTCGAGCAGCAGCGTGGACGCTGCTATCCGCCCCAGGACTGGGAGCGCGTCCGCGCCGCCATGCAAAGGACGTTGGGGACGGGCGCCGGCTACGAACTGGACGTGCGGGCGATCCGGAACGGCGAGACGATCTGGCTCACGACGCGCGGCGAAGCGGTGCGAGACGCCCACGACCGAATCGTGGGCCTGCGCGGCACCGTCGCGGACATCACCTCGCGAAAGCGAACCGAGGAAGCCCTGCAACGTCAGAGCGAGGTGCTCCTGGGCATCAACCGCGTGCTGGAGTTGGCCCTGGGCCGGCTGACGGAGGAGCAGTTGTGTGAAGCCTGCCTGGAGGTGGTGGAGAGCCTCACCGCCAGCCGCATCAGCTTCATTGGCGAGATCGGGCCCGATGGCTTTCTCCACGACCTGGCCATCAGCAATCCCGGCTGGGACGCCTGCAAAATGAACGACCAGAGCGGCCACCGTCGGCCGCCCGGCGACTTTCCGATTCACGGGATCTACGGACGGGTCCTGGCCGACGGCACGAGCCTGATCGTCAACGACCCGGCCGCACATCCCGATCGCATCGGACTGCCCGAGGGCCATCCCCCGTTGACGGCCTTTCTCGGCGTGTCCCTGTTTCGGGAAGACAAGGTCGTCGGGATGATCGCCGTCGGCAACCGGGAGGACGGCTACCGCATCGAGGACCAGGAGGCCCTGGAGGCGATCGCTCCGGCCATTGTCGAGGCCCTGGACCGCAAGAGGGCCCAGAAGTCGCTGCGGGAGCTGAACGCCACGCTGGAAGGCCGGGTGGCCGAACGAACGGCCGAACTGGCGCGCCGGGCCAATCAGCTCCAGAAGCTGGCGCTGGAGCTTTCGCAGGCGGAGGACCGGGAACGCCGGCGGATCGCGGTGATCCTGCACGACGATTTGCAGCAGCAGATTGCGGCGGCCAAATTCCACGTCGGTCTGATCGGCAGTCGAGCCCGGCACGACCCCTCTCTCCAAAAAGCCGTGGCCCGAGTCGACGAAATGCTCATGGAGGCGGTGGAAAAGTCCCGCCGACTCTCCCATGAGCTGAGTCCCGCCATTCTTCAGCACGGCACGCTAGGCGAGGCGCTGCGCTGGCTGGCGAGCCAGATGCAGGCAAAACACGGCCTGGCCGTCCGGGTCGACGGCGACAGCCGGGTGAATCTCGACTCCGACGCTCTGCGGACATTCCTCTTCCGGGCCGCCCAGGAGTTGCTGTTCAACGTCGTCAAGCACTCCGGCACGGACCGGGCCAGGGTCCACCTCCGACGGCTGGGCCGGTGCCTGTGCCTGTCGGTGTCGGACCGGGGCAGTGGCTTCGATCCACAGGCGCTCGAAGCCACGAAGGGCTTCGGGCTGCTCAGTATCCGGGAGCGCATCGAGCTGCTCGGCGGTCGCATGACGATCCGGAGCCATGTAGGCCGGGGCAGCACGTTCTTCATCGCGAGTCCGGACAGACAGTTCGTCGCAGGCGCTATCGAACGGGAGAGCCTCGGTCGGCAGCAACCGGTCCAGCGGGCCGATCGCGCGGCGCGTGACGAGGATACCGGCCAATCCCGCCTCCGCGTCCTGCTGGCGGACGATCACGAGATCATGCGACAGGGCCTGGTCGCCCTGTTCGCGGAGCAGCGCGACATTGAGGTGGTCGGCGAGGCGTCGAACGGACGGGACGCGGTCGATCAGGCGTACCGGCTTCAACCGGACGTGGTCGTCATGGATGTGGCGATGCCCCTGATGAGCGGCGATGAGGCCGCCACGCAGATCAAGCGGCACCTGCCGGAAACGCGGATCGTCGCCCTGTCGATGTTCCACGAGAACGACGTCGCCGAGCGGATGCGCCGGGCCGGCGCCGAGGCGTACGTGCTCAAGACAGCGCCCAGCGAGACACTGCTCACCGCCATCCGGGGTGAACCCGCTCGGACGAAGGCCCCCGCGACTCGACCTTGATGGGGACATGACCGTGGTTGCACGATCGTCGGGGGAGAACTAAAGGGACGCAGGACTTTTCCGGCACGTGACAGTCCATCGTTGCGACGAGCAGCGGTCTCGGTCGCCTGTCCTTGCCGATTGGGAGCGGGGGCGGCGGGACGCCGTGTTGAAGCGTGGAAGCGTAGATGCGTGTGAAGAGAAGACGGTG
This sequence comes from Phycisphaerales bacterium, assembly GCA_039679525.1. Classification (GTDB taxonomy): domain Bacteria; phylum Planctomycetota; class Phycisphaerae; order Sedimentisphaerales; family Anaerobacaceae; genus PLanc-01. The sequence goes on from JBDKUU010000746.1 coordinate 4,622, forward strand.
GGGCAAGCCCTACCCCACGGCTGCCGCGTCGCCCAGGCTTGTCCTGGAGTCTGCGTAATCTGTGGATGAGAACACGCGTGGGTTGATGACCCATCCTCTACAAGAACCGGTTGCTCCTCTGCGACTCGGCATCTTCGCGAGAGACCACGTGTGTGTGATGGAGATAACGCCTCACGGCGTCACCACGAACGGGATGTCGTCGCTGACGAGGATCGAGCGCTGGGCCTCGGCCAGGTTGATGAAGATTGACCACGTGTGCGGACCGGGGGCGTACGTGCCCGCCGGGGGGCGGTACTGCCATTGAGCCTGACCCTCAGAGTCCGTGCGGAAGTCGCCCACCTGGATCCACGGGCCCGGGGAGTCGTAGGCCGGGCCGTTGCCGTTCGTGTCGATCTTCACGACATATTGCGTGTTCGGCAGGAGTCCCTGGGTTGAGACCGTCAGGGCCACGTCCAGCGTCTTGTCCGGCGGGGCCAGTTGAATTGCGCCCGTGGCGTCCGGGTCGTTGAATTGGTCGTCGTAGGCCGCTTTGGGAAAGACGGTGAACGTGGGGACCATCCGGTAGGCGACAGTCTTTCGTGCGGCCGGCCGCGATCCGAGGGTTGTGCCGAGGAAGATCGCGAGGAAAGCCCCCGTCGCAAACACCAGCGACGCCAGGATGATCCCGGAAAACCGTCTTCGAGTCATAAGCGTCTCCTTGATTCAGATCCGCCGGGCTGCCTGCCGGGACTTCACCTGTATCCGATGGCACGCCGGACGGATAGTGAGGAAAATGCGTAATCGGGGTCGGCGGGGGCGTACGCCTCGCGAGAGACGTGTTCAGGGGATTGCCAGGGGCGGGCCGATCGCGACGCGGAGGAGAAGACGGTGGGGCAAGCCCCACCCTACGGGACGTGCCGGGGATTCTGCGAATGTACGCGGGGGCGGGCTTGAAACCCGTCCCTATGGGCTTGCGGCCGGGACGCGGGGGGCCTATACTGGGGTCCCTGGACTACGAAGGGATCTCATGAGTGCCGTTGCCGTGAACCGGATCATTCGTCTGCTGAGTTTCGCCTGGCTGACCGGCCCGATCTTCGACAAGGAGATGCGGGTCTCCAGCCGGCGGCGGCGGAACTACGTCCTCCGTTTCTTCTACATCGGGCTGTTCACGTTCCTGCTGGCCGTCGTGTGGGCGGAGAGCATGCCGTACGGCAGTTCGGCGGTTTATCAGAGTTCCCGCATGGCCATGGCCGGCCAGGTCCTCGTCAGCGCGGTCCTTTGGTTCGAGTTCATCGCGGCCCAGGCGATCGCCATCGTCATGCTCAGCACGTCGATCAGCGACGAGATCTACCATCGCACGCTCGGCGTGCTGATGACCACGCCCATCGGCAGCTTTCAGATCGTCATGGGCAAGTTGTTCAGCCGGCTGCTGCAACTGGCGCTGCTGCTGGCCATCTCGCTGCCTCTGCTGGCGATCGTCCGGGTGTTCGGCGGCGTTCCCTGGAGCTTTCTCGCCTGCGGCTTCAGCGTGATCCTGACGACTTCCGTGTTCGTCGGGTCGCTGAGTTTGTTCTTCTCGATCTTCACCCGCCGGGCGTACACCGTGATCCTCACGACGGTCGTGACGCTGGGGCTGTTGTTTCTGTTGCTGCCTCTGCTGGCGGCGTTCGCGGCGTACTATCCTCACGATCCGCCGGCTGCGTTCTGGCGGGGCCTGTCGTGCGTGAACCCCTATGCGATCCTGTTCGAGGCCACCGTGGCGATCCAGGGCGCCCACATCTTCGGCGCGGTCGCATGGCCGATCCATTGCGGCGTCATGCTGGGTGCGTCCGGACTGGTGGTGCTCCTGGCGATGGCGCTCGTCCGCAAGGCGGCCCT
>JBDKUU010000747.1:0-3457 GCA_039679525.1 Phycisphaerales bacterium
CGGATTCGATATATCAGCATTAACAGCGAGCTGGCGGATAGTTCCGGCATGTTGCACGAAGGCATGACGGTGGACAAGCTGCATCTCTCGCGGCAAGGCTATCAAATCTGGGCGGACGCGTTGAAGCCCATCTTCACGGAACTGCTCGGCCCGCCGGCCCACGAGGATCATGCTCCGCCGCCGACGGGCGATCCCCGTGCGGCGGCGGCACAGAATGCCCGCGACCGCGCTTCGAAGTACGTGGTCGATCAGGCGGCCCCTGGCGCGGCCGACACGAACCCGGGAACGCAGGACAAGCCTTTCAAGACCGTTCAGCGCGCCGCCGACGCGGCCCGGCCGGGCGACGTCATCTACGTCATGGCGGGCAAGTACGATGAACGGATCAAGGTGAAGGCCGGCGGCACGGAGGGCAAGCCCGTCGCCTTTGTGGCCAAGCCCCGTCGCTCGGTGACGATCGGCGGGTTCGACCTCGACGCCGACTACGTCCGCGTCGAGGGCTTCGAGATCACGGCCGATGAACCCGCCACCGCCGTCCAACTGCGGGCGAGCCACTGCGAGATTGTAGACAACTACATCCACGGAATGATGGCGGCGGTCAGCGGGACGGTGGGTAAGCCCAGCGCCGACGGCAACACACGCGACTATTCCGCCGTGGCGCAGAACCGCGTCGCGTACAACAAGGTCCACCATTGCGAGTACGGCTTCATCCTGGGCGGCGACGACTGGCTCGTGGAGAACAACGAGGTCAGCCGCCTGTTCATGTACGTCGCGGGCAATAGGAACGACGACTGCGATTATTCGCGTTTCTTCGGCAAAGGCTGCGTCCAGCGGTACAACTACTACCACGGCAGCACGCGAGAGGAGATCAAGACCGCCCACGTCGACTGTCTTCAGACTTTCACGGTCAACGGCGAGATCGCGATGGACCTGCTCTTCGAGTACAACACCTGCTTCGACTTCCACCAGATGTGCATGGTGGAGAGCGCTCCGCACCTCGGCAGCGTGCGGAATTGGACCTTTCGGCGCAATATCGTCTCGCCCAATGCGCCGACGCTGCGCGGGGGCTGGGGACCCGATATCATTCAGACGCCCGACGTCACGATCGAGAACTGCACGATCTCGACGGTGGCCTGGGCTGCCATCGGCCTGAGGGGAAAGGAATCGACGGGCGGCCTTATCCGCGACAATATCCTCTGCGACGCCGAGCGGGCCGTCGACGACCGCATGGATTTCACGCCGGCCGATCCGATCGTGGAGTACAACCTGACGTTCAAGACCGCGCCGCTCGATGGCGCAACCAACATCAACGGCAAGGACCCGCTCTTCATCGACCCCGCTAATCGCAACTTCCGCCTGCGTCAGGGCAGCCCTGCCATCGGCGCGGGAAAGGACGGCGTGACAATCGGCGCCCTGGACTATCCCAGCGTCTACTACGTGGACCCCCGCCATCCGGCCGCTTCGGACGAGCCGGCCTGGGGCTATCCGGCCGTGCCGCTGGCGAGTTTGGCCAAGGCCTGCGAAATCGCCCGGCCGGGCGAGACCATCGTCTTGCGAGGCGGGGTCTACCGCGAAATCCTGGCCCCGAAGAACGACGGCGTCACCGTCCGCGTCCTTGACGGCGAGAAAGCTACGATCAGTGGGGCCGACCTCATCGAGGGCTGGCAGCGTCAGGCAGACGGAAGCTGGTCGGCGCCGCTGGCCGCTCAGCCGCGAAAGATTCTGCGCGACGGCCGGCCCTGGAACGAATTCCGCTATGATGAAGCCGCTCACCGAATCATGGTGAACACCGGCGGCGATCCTCGGCTGCACGTCTTCGAGACTGTCGTGCGGGAGCGGGGGATCGACCTGGCCGGCAGGGAGAATACGAAAATCGAGGGCGTCGCGGTTGTGGACACGTTGAAGGTGGACGCCGCGGATCCGTCATAAGGGGCATGATGAAGGAGAGACAAATGAAAACACACCTGAATCGCCGCAAGTTCCTGGGTGAGGCGGCCGCGTCCGCCGTTGCGTTCACCGTCGTTCCGAGGCACGTCCTGGGCGGGGCCGGCAATGTCCCCCCGAGCGAGAAGATCACCTTCGCCTACATCGGCTGCGGGACCCAGGGCATGACGGAGATGGTCGGCATGTTGCCGATGCCGGAGATCCAGATCGTGGCGGTCTGCGACCCCAATCGGTACACCGAGGACTACGTCGAGTGGGGCAAAGACAGCGTGCGGAAGCAGATCGCCGCCGGGCTCGGCAAGCCCGAGTGGAGGCAGGGGATCAAAGGGTGTCCCGGCGGGCGGGACGTCGGCAAAGAGGTCGTCGAGCTGTTCTATGGGGGCAAGAGCGAATCCGGCTCGTTCAAGGGTTGCAGCTCGTACGCGGACTTTCGCGAACTGCTGGAGAAGGAGAAGGGCATCGACGCGGTCAAGATCATGACGCCGGACCATCTCCACGCGACCGTCGCCATCGCCGCCATGAACAAGGGCAAGCATGTCATGATGCACAAGCCCCTGGCGAACCGGCAGCGCGAGGCGAGGCTGGTCATCGAGACCGCCCGCAGGACGAAGGTCGGCACCTACTTCCTGCCGGCCAGCGCCGGCGAGCAGGTTCATCAGGTGGCCGGGTGGATTCGGGAAGGCGTCATCGGCACGCTTCGCGAGATCCACAACTGGTCGAATCGGCCGGTGTGGCCCCAGTATGCGACGATTCCGACCGACACGCCGCCCGTTCCGAAGGACTTCGACTGGGACTTGTGGTTGGGACCCTCGATGCCCCGGCCCTATCATCCGCACTACACCCACGCGGTGTTCCGCGGCTGGTACGAGTTCGGGGGCGGGCCGATCGCCGATATGGGCCACTACAGCCTTTGGCCCGTGTTCCGGGAGTTCAATCTGGACACTCTGGCCGTGGTCGAATCGACGCCCAGTCACGTCTGCGCGATCAGCGACAACGTCAGCCACACGATTCAGAACGACTATTCGTTCCCGTTCGCCAGCACGATCCGGTTCAAGTTCGCGGCCAAGGGCGACCGGCCGGCCGTGGACCTGTTCTGGTACGACGGCGGAATGAAGCCCCCGACGCCGGCCGAGGCCGAGGAAGACAACAAGGAATTGCCGGCCGAAGGCATGATGTTCGTCGGCGACAGGGGCAAGATTCTCGCCGGGTTCCTGTGCGAGAATCCGCAGATCATCCCGGAGCGCAAGGCCCGCGAGTTCGGCAAGAATGCCGCGGATTCGCAATCCCAGGAGCGAAGCCGCGGGCGACGAGGCCGTGACGCCGTCTGGGTCAAGACGTTCCAAGGCGGCGAGCCGACCTATGGCGACTTCACGCTCGGCGGGCCGATTTCCGACGCCTTCAACCTGGGCGCGATCTCCCTGCGTCTGGGCGGCAAGCGGCTGGTCTGGGACGCCGCGAACCAGAAGATCGCGAATGTGCCGGAAGCGAACAAGTGCCTGACCCGCGAATATCGAAA
>JBDKUU010000748.1:0-3109 GCA_039679525.1 Phycisphaerales bacterium
GGGTTTTCGGTGGGGCAAGCCCCACCCCACACGATTGCCGGACGAATCTCCACTTTCGAGGTGTGAATAGCAAAATTCGTGCATCTATTCGGACCCCCAAAATGCCCTCGGAGCACAATTTTTTTTATTCGAGTTCCGGCCTGGACTTACCGCGATTTCGGCCCCCTCGAAAACACGAATTTTTCGTCAAATTCGTGCACGATCGGGCAATTATAGAGGGACGCATCAGTCGTTTCACGCCCCTCTGACGGTCCGATTGGGCTGCTTCGAAGTGTGATTTTTGATGTGTGATGTGTGAAGTCAGAGAAGAAGCGAACGACGGCTTGGCGCCTCGCCGGTGGCGATGGCAGAAAGCGACGGGTGCGAAGATGAGGATTGAGGCTGGAGACTGTAGGCTGGAGGCCGGAGGGGACAAGACGGAGGACAGAGGACCGAAGACGGAGGACGGCCTGACGAAGACAGAGAACGGAGGACGGAGGGCGGAGGACGGCCGGGGCGGCGCTCGCCTGCGGGTCACGGGACACGAGCCACGGGTCACGCCTCAAGGGGCACGGGTCGCGAATCGAGCGACAAGCGACGAGCGACGAGCGACGCCCCATTGCAGCAACTGCGTCTACGCCCGGCGGCCGACAGGCCGGTGGCTCAAGCTGATTCTGTCGCGCTGGCTGGGCCTGCTCTTGTGCACGAACCACCCCGACGCCCAGGGCGACATCCTCGGCGTCCCGGCGTGCAGCCGCTGCCGCAACTTCCGGCCGAAGCCCGACCCGGTCGAGCGAATCGATGTGGGCGACCAACGGGGCCTTCTGGTCTGCACGGTCCCGCTGACGCGAAGGAAGGTCGCGACGGTCGACGCCGCGGATTTCGAGCGGGTGAACCAGTTCAAATGGTGCGCCGATCCCGTCGGCCTCCAGTGGTACGCTCAGCGGCGGGCCAACGGCCGGACGATCCGCATGCACCAGTTCATTATGAATCCGCCGAAAGGCATGGTCGTCGACCACGCCAACGGCAACGGCCTGGACAACCGTCGAGAGAACCTGCGCCTGTGCACGAACCTCGAAAACACCTGGAACAAGAGACGCCGAAAGCAGGAGGGGGCCGGCTCGGAATTCATCGGGGTCTATCCCTGCCGGCGGCCGCTGGGCAAATGGTGCATCAAGATCATGTGCAAAGGCGAAGTCACGAACCTGAGCCCCTTCGACACGCCGGAGGAAGCGGCCCGAGTCCGCGACCGCAAGGCGATCGAGCTCTTCGGCGAATACGCGATGTTGAACTTCCCGGAAGAACGGGAGCAAAGAATTCGGGAGATCGAAGCGATCCGAAAGGCGGAGGACGGAGGACAGAAGACGGAGGACGGCAATACCATCGACGCGGATTTGCCCAGATGAACACGGATTTTAAAGAAAGAAAAGGGCGGGTTGCTGAAAGAAACGAAAAAGGGCGAAAAAAACGGAACAGAAAAAACCTTTTCAAGAGGGACTCGCGCAGAGACGCTGAGACGCAGAGAAGACAGAAATAACAACCCTTAATTTTCTGAAACCTCTGCGTCTTTGCGCCTCTGCGCGAGACATAATTCCGTTCGGTCGACGAAGGGCGGCAAAATCATCGACACGGATTCACACGGATGGACACAGCCCGGCCTACGGCCGGAACCAGGAGCGTTTATCGCTTTGCAGGGTGCCAGCGGAGAGGGGGAACAGCCTCACGAGTCCGGGATCTCTCCGCTGGTACCCCACAATGCGTCAAACGCACTCTTTCATCCGGTCACACAGTTCTGTCAGAAAACGACCTGTGAGCCTCGCTCTCCGTTGTCTGAAAATCGTTTTCAGTTGTTGCCAGGTAGCAGCGCGGATTTGGTCCTGAGTGCGACCGGGGAAACGGAGGTAGCAGCGACAAGGCGACAGCCGTAGGGTGTGCCGTGCACACCATCTTTCTGTTTCGCGGATTCCGGAATTCCATAGTTGAGGTCAATGTGGTAGAATCGCAGACGAACGCGGAGTATGCAAAAGGACGGTGGAGATATGAGGAATTCCTGGATACTGTGGACACGGCGTAATGTTTGCCATCGAGGCGAGTTCGGAGGAAGAACGATGAGACATCGGCGAGAGTTCAGTTGGCTGACCTTGGCAGGAGCGACTTCCCTGTCGATCCTGATATCTATCTGCGCCTGCATGGCGTTTGCGGATCCTGCGGAACAGATGGTCGGGGAGCCGAACGATTTGCGGTGGGATCTTGCGCAGGCGTATGAGTTCACCTGGAAGTCGGCGGAGGTGTCCTCCCGAGCCACCAACCCCGCTATTGGCAGCGAGCCGAGTGAAGCGACGCCCGTGCGAACGATTTCGCTTTCGGTCAGCGTGGATTTCGATCCGCGGACGATTGATAGGCTCGTCATTATCGACGTGAATGGACCCCAGGTCTGCGAAGTCGTCGATGGAGAGGGCCGCACCGTGGAATGCCGGAACGGGCAATCGGATGTGATGCGCTGCTATCAGGATGTCGGCTGGATTTGGGATCAGGACCGGGAGGATCGTGCATATACCACCACGCCGAAGTCCTTCGGTGTGAAGGTCCATCTGGCAGGCGGCCCGAAACAGCGCATGCCTTCTTCGATCTCCCGGCTTGAGGGTTACATCTATGCGACTTACGCAGAGGACATCATCGAGGTGGATGTGCCGTTTGACCCGAACAGCGGATGGCTTGACGTTGAAGCAGCGCCGGATCTGACCATCCTGGTCGATCCTCTCACTCCTCCTCCGCCGCCACCGGTTGAGCTTGTGTGTACTCTTCCGAATGTGCCGCCGGGCTTTTGTGGCCCGCGTAACATCCCCACCCGGCCGAAGACTTCGCTTGGGTCTTACGTGTTTACGACATGGGTGAAATCGAAGACAGATCAGCGTGTGCTCGGCCTGCGTGACCCGCGATATCCCAGCAGTTCCTTTGCGTTTGGCGACTATGCCGTTCTGAGGACCGAGTTATATGACTCGAAAAAGAACACCAACGGCATGTGTGACTCTCAGCGTGTCAGTGGCGCCGTATTCTTCGGAGAGTACGGCGCCAACTGTTCCGGCAGAGGGGTGCAGAGCCGGGACGCCGCCTTCGACAGAATACGTCA
>JBDKUU010000749.1:0-5857 GCA_039679525.1 Phycisphaerales bacterium
TGACTGTCAATCCGGGGCTTATGGCCTATCGCGAGCGGGTGCGGCTCACGTCGGACAATCAATTGGTCGGCTATCGGCGGTTGTTTGCCGATTCCGTGGCGCCGATGCCGATGCCGGCCCAGTGGCCGCACCATCTGCTGATTCGGTCGGAGTTGTTCGAGACGGTGATCAGGCCGAGCCTGCTGGCCGATTTCGGCGAAGTCGTCGATGCGTGCCGAGCCAGGGGGCTTCGAATGCAGGCGATCGCCGTCGCCGGAACGGCATTCGAGCTCGAATCCGAAAAGGGCATCCTGGCCGTGTGCAAGACGGCTCTGGATCTTGTCGTCGACGCCGATGCGCAATCGCAGGCGGAACGTCGTTCGCCTCGCGTGGTCGGCCCGGTCGTGATGGGCCGGCAAGTGACGGTGGAACCCGGCGCGGTTGTGGTGGGTCCGGCGGTTCTGTGCGACGACTGCGTGGTCTGTCGGGACGCCGTGGTCGATTCCTCGATCGTCGGATCCCGCGTGTCCGTGGAGTCCGGAGGCGTGCTGCGCAGCCGCCTGGCGATGGAATCGGGGCCAGGCCCTGAAAGCGGCGAGCCGGTCCGCCGCCAGACGCGCCCGGAGGATCATGTGTGCGCCCACCAGGAGACGGCGTTTCGCACGTGGTCGAAATTCTCCTACGCCGGTTCCGTCAAGAGGGTCGTGGACGCGTGTGTCGCGGCGATCGTGCTGTTGCTGTTCGCTCCGGTGATCCCGGTGATCGCCCTGGCGGTCCGCATGAGCTCTCCGGGGCCGGTCTTCTTCCGGGACAAACGGCAGGGTCTGCACGGCAAACTGTTCGACTGCATCAAGTTCCGCACCATGCGACAGGGCGCCGACAAGATGCAGGACAAGCTGCGATTCGTCTGCGAGGTGGACGGTCCCCAGTTCAAGATAACGGACGATCCCCGCATCACGGCGGTCGGCCGCTTCCTCCGGGAGACCTACCTGGACGAAATCCCGCAGTTCTTCAACGTGCTGTGCGGACAGATGAGCGTCGTGGGCCCCCGGCCGTCGCCGGAGTTCGAAAACACGCTGTGCGCCTCCTGGCGGGACGCGAGGCTCTCCGTGCGGCCGGGCATCACCGGTCTGTGGCAGGTCTGCCGGACCCGTGCGGCCCACAAGGATTTCCAGGAGTGGATCCATTACGATACGCAATATGTCCGGGACCTTTCGCCGGGGCTGGATCTGTGGATCTGCTGGCGGACGTTCCGGAGAATGGTTGAGAACTTCGTGAATCAGTTCTGAGAGGAAGACGCGAGCCTCGAGCCGCAGGTGCGTCTGGGTTCGACCGGTCGCGAACGCAGGCTATCTCGGCAGTCGCGGGCAAACCTCCTGTGCAGTTGGAAAGGGCAGGTCAATGGCGATGAGATACTTCAACTGGAAGCTGGCGATCGTCCTGGTCGTGGCGTCCGTGGTCTTTGGCATCTCGGTGTACGCGTTGCATCATTGGCAGACGAGCACGAAGGCCGAGCAGGCGCTTCCGCGGGGCCTGAAAGCCTACGACGCGAAGAACTGGGACGAGGCCGCCGTGCAGCTCGGCCTCTACATCGCCCGCAACAATCAGGATGCTGCGGCCCTGGTCAAGTACGGCGATGCGCAGATGAATCGGCGTCCGATTACCCAGGGGAACATTCAGCAGGCCGTCGCGGCGTATCGGAACGCTCTGCGTTTCAAGGTGGACGACATTGCCACCGCCAAGACCCTTACGCAAATGTACCTGGAGATGAAAGCGCCGGCAGAGGCCTCGGACATCGCGATGCGTCATCTGGACGTGCGGGACGATCCCGGTCTTCGCCGGATGCTCGGCGACGCCTTTTGGCGGCTGCGGGAGTTCGACAAGGCCACGGCGGAGATCAAGACCGTCATCACGAAGTATCCCGACGAAGTGCCGGCCTACGAATTCATGAGCTACATGGCTGCCGCCCGGCCGGAGGCGGCGGAGCGGCCCGCCGTCGCGTGGCTCGACGACGCGGTGGCGAAGAATCCCCAATCGGCTCTGGCCTACGCTGCGAGGGCCTCATACTACCTTCGCCAGAACGCCAAAGACAAGGCGATGGCCGATCTGACGCAGGCTCTGGCATGCGATCTGTCCGACACATCGGTTCGCTTCCGCGTCGTTCAGGAACTGATCAGCGCGGGCGCCCTGGACAAGACGAGAGAACAACTCCAGGCTTTGCAGGCGGTCGACAAGACCGACCCTCGGCTCTGGCAGGCCTGGGCGGTTCTGGCCGTCAGGGCCGGTTCTGCGGACGAGATGTTCATGGTTGCCGACGACGGGCTCAAGGCGACGGGAGAGTCCTGGGATTTTCTCCCGACCGCGACGCGTCTGCTCATCTTCTCGGGGCATTTGGAAAAGGTGGACGGATATCTGACCCGGATGCGCGAAAAGGACTTCGAGCCTTCGAACCTGGCCTATCTGGAGGGTCTGTTGGCGGAGAAGCAAGGGCGTCTTCGCGACGCAGTGGCAGACTGGCAACGTTCGCTGTCTCTCAGTTCGCGGGCTTCTGAAGAGGTGTACCGACGGCTGGCTTCGGCGTTCTCCCGGCTGGGCGACACCCAGTCGGCGATCAACCAGTTGCAGATCATGTTGGCCAAACGTCCCGCGACCCAGGAGCAGGGGGGGGCCGCTCCTCAGGGCGAGTACGTCCAGGGCTGTCTATTCCTGACGCAGTTGTTCGCCCAGGCGAGGAACTGGCCGAAAGTACAGGAGCTGTCGCAGCAGGTTCGTGAACTTGCTCCGGACGATCCCCAGGTGACCATGGAGGCGACGCTCCTGGATTTGCAGGCTCGAACTCACATTCTTGCGGCCAACTCCGCGATCGCAGACAAAGAGAAGGAACAGGCGTGGCGGGACATCGAAACCCGTCTGGCCGAGCTTGACAAGGCGACCGGTGGCGCGATGGCCGTGAAGCTTCTCCTGATTCAGGTCGCCATGACGCAGGAGAAGTTCGCGGACGCGTCTTCGATGCTCGGCGAGCTGGAGAGCAAAAATCCTACAGATCTCCGTCTGATCCTGCTTCGCGCCGAGCTTTGCACGGCCCAGGGACAGAACGACCAGGCCAAGACGTTGTATCAGAACGCGATCGCCGCGTCTGGCCAGGCATTCGATCCGGTGCGAGGGCTGGCCCTGTTCCTGGATCGGCAGAACCAGCGGCCCGAATGCGAATCCGTGCTCAAGGACGCAATGACGCGATTCCAGGACCCGCAGCTTCGTCGGGATACGGGTCTCCTGCTGGCCGAGTTGTATTACCGATGGCAGGAGAAAGACAAGCTCTGTCAGTGGCTGACCGACCTGACGAGCCAGATCCCCACCGATATTCAATCTCGGCGGATGTTGTTGGCCTGCGACCAGGTGGCCCAGGACGCCGCGAGATCGCAGAAGGTCATCGACGAGATCAAGGCCCTGGAAGGAGAGAAGGGGTCCCAGTGGCGGTATGAACAAGCCCGGCTGTGGGCACGCTCGGGCGACTTCAAGGTCAACTACCCGCAGATCGTCAAGGTCCTGCAGGAGAATCTGCTGACCAATCCCGAGGACCAGAACAGCCGGCTTCTCCTGGCGAGCACCTACGAAGTGGCCGGCGAGCAGCAACTGGCTCTGACCACGTACCGCGAGGCATTTGACCGGACGCCGAACGACACGCAGGTGCTCGTGCGCCTGGTGGCCGCGCTGCACAAGGCCGGGGAGTTCGATGAGGCCCAGGCCATCCTGGACAAAGTCGGGCAGCAACAGTCGAGCAATCCGGACCTGCAAAGACTGCAGGTGGACAACGACTTCCGCCGGGGCGACATCGATTCGGCTTCGGAGAACCTGGAGCTGCTCGTACAGCGGGACCCGAACGACATGACGGTCAAGCTGTCCTATGCGAGGGTGTTGATCCTTCGTAAGGATTTCGCCAAGGCGGAGGCTCTCTTGAACGAGCTGAGGGCCAAGACGCCGGACTCGATCCTGGTGATTCGAGCGCAGATTCGTCTCTACGTTCAGCAGGGAAATACGGACAAGGCGATGCAGATCTGCAATGAAGCCGTGGACCAACTGCACAACGCGAAGGCCTATCTGGCGCGAGCGGAGATGCTGATCGCCCTCAAACAGGACGCCAAGGTGCTGGAGGATCTCGGGCAGGCCATCGCCCTGGAGCCGAACAACGTGGCGACCTGGGAGGCGAGGGCCCGCGTTTACAGCTCCGTGGGCCGTATCCCCGAGGCCATCTCCGACGCGCGGCGGGCGATCGCTTTGGCGCCGCAGGAGCCGCGAATCCAGAAACTCGCCGCGGCTCTGTTCATCGCCTCCGGCAAGCAGTCGCTCCTGCGAGAGGCCGAGGACATGCTCGACAAGGCCCTGGCCGGTGCGACCGATTCGCAGGGAAAGAAGGACCCGGACCTGCGGGTGTACAAGGCCCGGATCCTGATCCTGCGAGGCACGGGGCCGACCATCGAAGAGGCCCGTCAGCTTCTGCGGCAGGTCACGACGGATTATCCGAAATACGCCGACGCGTGGGAGCTGATGGCCCAGCTTGAGCTGAATCAGGAAGAGCCCGGCCGGGCATTGGATTACGCCACGCGAGGCCTGGCCCACAATGAACAGAACAAACAACTGCTGTTGCTCAAGGCGATCGCGGAGAAGAGGCTCTCCCCGTCCGTGGCGGCATTGACGACCTTGCCGTCTCTGGCCAAGCAGTACCCGGACGACCTGGGGATTCTCATCGAGTGGGCCGATGCGTACGCCCGGGCCGGCCAGCCGAGGAAGGCGGTGGAGCTGCTCGACGGCAAGCTGCCGGAGTTCAAAGGCCCCCTGCATCGGCGGTGCGAGATCGCCCTGGCGGCGGCCCTGTACACCGATCAGCAGCGGGACAAAGCCAAAGAGCTCTTCGACACGTTGATCAAAGCGGAACCGAACGATCCGACGCCCGTGATGACGATGGGACAACTGCTCCGCAAGGAGAAGCGGTGGACCGAGGTCAACCAGCTTCTGAGTCTGTGGCGTACGACGAATCCCAAGGACGCGGAGACCGCCACCAACATGGCCCGAATCCTGGCCGGCAGCGGCGACAAAGAAGCTCTCCAAATGGCGGAGGATCAGCTTCGCATGATTCTGGACCCGAACCCCGAGTCCGTGTCTACTCTGGTGCTTCTGGGAATGCTGATGCAGGACGCGGGTCGGAACGAGGAAGCTTCCCGGCTCAACCGCCGGATTCTCGAACTGGATCCCAACAACGTCATCGCGATCAACAATCTGGCCTGGATGCTCTGCGACCAGGCTTCCCCGTCGCCGGAGGCGATCAAGGAGGCCTTGGATCTGGCCAATCGAGGGCTCAAGCTGGTGCCCGACTACATGGACCTGCTCGACACCCGGGGCGTCGTGTACTACAAGTCGGGCGACATGGGGAAAGCCGAGGCGGATTTGCTCAAGTGCATCGAGCTGCTCCCGGTGAACTCGCCGCAATCCGCGGCGCCGCATTTCCACCTGGCTCGCGCCTATGCCGCCACAAACCGCCGGACTCAGGCTCTGGAACATCTCAAGGTCGGCCTGAACTTGAACAGGAAGAACGTCCAGGTGGCCAGGGACCATGCCGCTATGGCTCGTAGAACGCATGCGATCAAGGTGCTCAGGGACGCGCTGGCCCTCCAGGCTGAGATGGATCAGTTCAAGGCGGGTTTCGACCCCCAGGATCTGGCGGACATCCGGCCCACGGAGGACTGGACGGAGGCCAAGCTCCTTCTGGACCAACTGCAGAAAGGCCGTTAGCGATGACACAGTCAGACGAACTGGATAGCGGCGGACCGCCTGAGGCCGGCCCGGGGCAGCCTCAAATGCTCCTGGATCGCAGGCAGTGGTC
>JBDKUU010000750.1:0-6432 GCA_039679525.1 Phycisphaerales bacterium
CGTCCGTGTAGACCCAGTGGCCGAGCGTGTATGGCCGCCAGTCGACCGCTACGTCGTGCGGGTACCAGGTCCACCCCCAGCGAGGATGTTCCCGCCAGTCGCCGTAGGGGGCCAGACGGTCGTAGAAGAATCCCAGATCCACGTCCACCGTAGTGCTCACGGCCTGGGCCGCACTCCCTCGGCCGGTCAGACCGATCCCGCCCAGGGAGAATAGAACCGCGATCATCATCAGCCGCCCGAGAGCACTGAGTCTCATATTGCACCTCGTTTTGTGTTGCACATGACCCTCTTTTTTTCCCGGACCGATCATACCGCCCGCTCTCAGGGCGCAAAGGCATGCCGTCTGCTCGTTTGCGGCCGTTCTTTTGCCTATCTTCATTCGCAACACGGAGGGGAAAGATGCACCGTCAATGCAGCGATTTCCCGACAAGGCCATTCGCGGCGGACGGGCGTACTCGTACATGGCGCACCGGACACGGGGCCGGGAGCCGACTGTAGATCGATGGACGGATGATCCGCATGAGCCATAGGGGGAACACTCATGAGACGATTGATTCTGGGCCTGCTGCTCGTTTTCGCGTGGGCCTTGGCCGGCTGTGAAGGAGACGAACACAGGGAGGGAAGGGAATGGCGTGGGCAACAATATCCGTACGGGTACGCGCCGGACGGATACTACCCTCCCTATGGGTATGTGCCGCCGGACGGATACTATGACGGAAGGGACGGCAGGGACCGAAGGGATGGAAGGGGTGGATATGAACGAGGGGAGGAAAGGGAGGAAAGAGCGGAGAGGGAACGGCGCTAGCGCATTCAACCCAACGGTGAGTCGCGGCAACTCAAGATCGTCGCGGCCGAGCAGCGACTGACAGACGAGTCATCGATCATTCCCACTCGATCGTGGCGGGGGGCTTGCTGGAGATGTCGTAGACGACCCGGTTGACGCCTCGGACCTCGTTGATGATCCGGCTGGAGATCGTGCCCAGGACTTCGTGCGGGATGTGCGAGAAGTCCGCGGTCATGAAGTCCGTCGTGTCCACCGCTCGGACCGCGACCACGTTCTCGTAGCTTCGCTCGTCGCCCATGACGCCGACCGTCGAGACCGGGACCAGGACCGTCAAGGCCTGCGAGATCTTGCGATAGAGGCCCGCGGCCTTGATCTCGTCGATCAGGATCTCGTCGGCCGCTCTGAGCACCTCCAACCGCTGTGGCGTCACTTCTCCGAGCACGCGGACCGCCAGGCCCGGGCCGGGGTAGGGGTGCCGCCAGACGAGGTCCTCGGGCAGGCCGAGGTACTCGCCCACCTGGCGAACCTCGTCCTTGAAGAGGTCCCGCAAGGGCTCTACCAGTTCGAAACCCAGCTCGGCGGGCAGGCCGCCGACGTTGTGGTGCAGCTTGATATTGGCGGCGGGGTTGCCGTCCTTGGAGCCCGACTCGATCACGTCCGGATAGAGCGTGCCCTGGGCGAGGAATCGGGCGTTCTCGATCTTGTTCGCTTCGGACTTGAACGCCTTGATGAACTCGGCGCCGATGATCTTTCGCTTCTTCTGCGGGTCGGTGACGCCGGCCAAGCCGTCCAGGAACTGCTTCGACCAGTCGACCACGCGGAGGTCCATGTGGAAATGATCGCCGAACGTCGCGACGATGCTCTCCCGCTCGTTGCGGCGGAGCAGGCCGTTGTCCACGAGGATGCAGACGAGCTGTTCACCGATCGCCTGGTGGATCAGCGACGCGGTGACGGAGGAATCGACCCCGCCGCTCAGGCCGCAGATGACCTTCGCGTCGCCGACTTGCTTGCGGATCGCCTTGACCGTCTCATCGACGAAGTCACTCATTTTCCAGTCACCGGTGCAGCCGCAGATGTCGTAGAGGAAGTTCTTGAGGACGACTTCGCCCTTGGGCGTGTGGCTGACTTCGGGGTGGAACTGGACGCCGAAGAACTTCTTGTGCTTGTGCCGGACCGCGGCGTAGGGGCAGGTCTTCGTCGAGGCCAGGGTGACGAAGTCGTTGTCGAGATTGCCGACCTGGTCGCCGTGGCTGGCCCAGATCGGGGTCTCGTCGGGCAGCTTGGCGAGCAGATCGCTCTTGTCGCGGATGGCCAGCGTGGCCCGGCCGTACTCGCGGCTCTTGGCGGGGATGACCTTGCCGCCGAGGATCTGGCAGCCGAGCTGCATGCCGTAGCAGATGCCGAGGATGGGGACGCCGAGGTCGAAGATCCGCTCGTCGCATCGAGGGGCGTTGGGCTGATAGACGCTGGCCGGCCCGCCCGACAGGATGATGCCCTTGAGCGGCATCTTGGCCAGCTCCTCGGCGGGAGTCCCGGCCCGGCAGATGCGGGAGTAGACGTTCTGCTCACGCACCCGGCGGGCGATCAGTTGGCCGTACTGGCTGCCGAAATCCAGGATGGCGATCATTTCGCGAATCATAAGACCTCATGAAGCGAAGAGGGATAGGACCTATGGGACCAATAGGACGGATAGGACCTGCGCCGCTTCGCGGATCAATCTTCGAAGGGGAGGCTGGCCGAGTAGTTCGGGGCTTCCTTGGTAATTTGTATGTCGTGCGGGTGCGATTCGTTCACCGAAGCCGAGGTGACGCGGACGAATTTGCCCTTGTTCATCAGCTCCGGGATGCTCTTGGCCCCGCAGTAGCCCATGCCGGCCCGCAGGCCGCCGACGATCTGGTAGACGAAGTCGCTGAGCGTGCCGCGGTAGGGGACCCGGCCCTCGACGCCTTCAGGAACGAGCTTGCCGACGTCGGTCTTGCTGCTCTGGCCGTAGCGTTCGGCCGAGCCCTTGACCATCGCGCCGAGCGAGCCCATGCCGCGGTATTCCTTGAACTGCCGGCCCTTGTAGATGACCAGTTGGCCGGGGCTTTCCTTGAGGCCCGCGAACAGCGAGCCGATCATCACGCAGGAGGCTCCCGCGGCGATGGCCTTGGTGATGTCGCCGGACTGGCGGATGCCGCCGTCGGCGATCACCGGGATGCCCTGCTTGGCGGCCACCTCGGCACAGTCCATGATGGCCGAGACCTGCGGCACGCCCACGCCGGAGATGATGCGGGTGGTGCAGATGGCCCCCGGTCCGATGCCGACTTTGACCGCGTCGGCCCCGGCGTCGATCAGCTCGCGGGCCGCGTCGCCCGTGGCGATGTTGCCTGCGATCACGTCGATCTTGAAGCTCTTCTTGATCTTCGTGACGGTGTCGATGACGTTCTGGGTGTGGCCGTGGGCGGTGTCGACGCAGATGAGGTCGACGTCCGCTCCGATCAGGGCCTCGACCCGCTCATATTCGTGCACGCCGACTGCGGCTCCGACCCGCAGCCTGCCTCGGGCGTCCCTGGCGGCTCGCGGATACTGCTGCACGCGGTCGATGTCCCGCATCGTGATCAGGCCGGCGAGTTCACCCTTGCCGTTGATCAGGAGCAGCTTCTCGACTTTGTGGTATCGCAGGATGCCTTTGGCCTGCTCCAAACTGGTTCCGGCCGGTCCGGTGACCAGGTTGTCCTTGGTCATGACGGAGCTGACTTCGACGTCGAAGTCCGTGAGGAACTTCAGATCGCGGCGAGTCAGAATGCCGACGAGTTTCTTGCCTTCGACGATCGGGATGCCGGAGACGTTCTGCTCGCTCATCAATTCCTGGGCCCGGCGGACGGGCTCCTTGGGCGAGAGGGTGACCGGGTCGAGGATCACGCCGTGCTCCGACCGTTTGACCTTGGAGACTTCCCGCCTCTGGGCCTCGATGGAGAGGTTCTTGTGAATGATGCCGACGCCGCCTTCCTGGGCCAGGGCGATGGCCAGGGCGGACTCGGTGACCGTATCCATGGCCGCCGAGACGATCGGAATGTTGATCGAGACGCTCTTGGAGAGCTTGGTGCTCGTGTCGGCCTGACTGGGCACGAAATCGCTCTTGGCGGGGATCAGGAGAACATCATCGAATGTAATGCCTTCGGCGACGATTTTGCTGCTATTCATTTGCATTTGCGGCTCCAACTGCGCTTCCGCTTCGACCATCCTAAAACTCACTACTATAGTTGCGAACGGTCCGGCCGTCAAACGATTTCGAAGGCGTTTCGGGCCCGATTTCTGTTTGAACCTGCGGCCGACGCCGATAGTATGGAGTGACAAGCCTGGGACTGACCGGGCGTGTGCAGGAGAGCCTGTTTGAGTGTTGAGGGGAGCTTTAGGAGGACACATATGAAGCTGCTTCTATCCAAGAATCTCATCCTCGGTCTGGTCGTTGTCGCCGCGATGACGGCAGGAACGGTGCTGTTGGCCGGCTATGTCGACGGCTCCGGCCAGGGCCCGCAGGTCGCCGCCGACTGCAAGTGTGCCGATTGCCAGTGCGCCGACTGCGACGGGAACTGCGAAGGGTGCGCAAGTGCTTGTGAGAACTGCACCTGCGATGCGAAGCCCGCGTGTAGCGGTTGCCCTGAGAAGGCTCAGCCTGCCCCCGCTTGCGGCACGGGATGCCAGACCCAGGTTCAGGGTCGGTGCGGAGCAGGCGGCTGCTGCCCCATGAAGTGATTCGAGCTGGAACGTGAACCGCGTCCATCGGGCTTGATGCCCAAATAGTCGGCAAGACTCTGGTGCGCCAGCTATGCCATGTAGGCCCTTGAGGCAGGCATGGAGTAGCTGGCTTTTTCATGCGCCGATGCGAAACCGGGCTATAATCCAAAAAGAATGCTCATGCCGCGCCCATTCTGCTGGGCGGGATGGGTCTTGATAGTGAAAACCGCCGGCAAGGCGTTCTCTGAATCGATGGGATGGCCCAGTGCAAGACAGGCCCGATAATCTGTTGGTCGAACAAGCCATTCGAGGCGACGGCGAGAGCTTCACCGAGCTGTGCCGGCGGTACTACGGCCCTCTGGTGGCGATCGGCCACGCGATCCTGGGCGACCGGCATTTGGCCGAGGACGCCGCCCAGGAGGCTTTCGCCAAGGCGGCGGTGAATCTGCCGAAGCTCCGCAAGACCGACCAGTTCGGCTCCTGGCTCGCGGCGATCTGTCGCAACGAAGCTCGGGATCTGTGCCGGATTCGCCAACAGTCGCGGAGCCAGGAACAGGTCGCGCAAGAAGAGGCCTCGACTCCGGCCGATGATGTCGGCGAGGCGGTCCGAATCGCCTTGAAGGAACTGCCGGAAGAGGGCCGCGAAGTGGTCTTTCTGCGGTTCTATGACGGCCTGTCTTACGAGCAGATATCCGCCGTGCTGGGGATTTCCGAGCAGGCGATCAACGGCCGGCTTCGGCGGGCCAAGAGGAAGCTGGCGGCGCTGCTGCAACGCCACGGGTTTGATCAGGTGGAGTTATGAGCGAACGCAAAGACGAGCAATGGTTTGACGATCAGCTTCGACGGGCAGTTCACGGCGACACGCCTCGATTCGACGCTCAGGCATGGAAGCTGAAGCACTCTGAGGAATATCGGAGGCTCACGTCGCGATCCGTAGGGTGGGGCTTGCCCCACCGGGTTCGGATGGGGCGGTGGCTGCGGCGGGGCGAGCCCCACCCTACGGCGATCATCCGGCTCGCCGTTGCAGCCGCGATCGTCGTGGCGACAGGACTGTGCGTTCTCCATACGAACAGGCCGCAAGAGCAGATCTCGCTGCCCGAGTTGGCGGCCGGTTCACCGGCGGAGATCATGACGATGAGATCGTTGAGCCTGGCCTACGAGCAGGGGGGATTCGACGAATTGGATCGACAACTGCAGAGCACTCTCGATGAGTTTGGACCGCGGTCATCAGGTGTGTCGTCGCAGAGACTGTTTTCGACGGATGAATGGATCGAAGAATCGAAAGGGATAGAGCTATGAAACGGACGAATCATGGGTTGTTGGCTGCGATTGTGGCGGTTTGGGTGACCGCGTGGGTTGCGTCGCCGGCGAGGGCGGTGATTCCGCCGGACCCGGACAACGCGGCGTTGCTCTACTATCAGGCGTTCATCAGCCTTGCAGATCTGGATAAACAGGGGAGAGACCACATCGGTGAAGTGGCCCGGGGCACGGCCGAGGCGAACGACAAGACCCGGCAGTACATTGAAAACTGCAAGCCGGCCATCGACTTCGCAGACGCGGCCAGGCCGCTGGAGAAGTGCGACTGGGGCTTTCGGTATTCCCAGGGGTTCGAAGCCCGGCTGCCGCACCTGGCGCAGATACGATTCCTGGCGTACGTGCTGCTGGCCGACGCGCGAGTTCGCACTCTCGACGGCGACTACAGAGGGGCCCTCGATCGATGCCTGCAGATGCGGACCTTCAAGCGTCACATCGGCGACGAAACGCTGATTTCGTACCTGGTCGGCGTGGCGGTGCAGAAGCTGGGCTACGAGCGGATGAACGACATCGTCGGACTGGCGGCCAAGGACGCCCGGACGCTGCGGTGGCTGCAGAATGAGCTGGCTGCTCCCGAGGCCAGGACGCTCTCCCCCGTCGAGCCGTTGAAGATC
>JBDKUU010000751.1:0-3431 GCA_039679525.1 Phycisphaerales bacterium
CTATCTGCTGTTTGACGTCTCCCGCACCGAAACCAACAGCCCGTTCGGCCAGACGTTTTTCAGCGAGATCGACGTGGTGGATCCGACAACGCCCGCCGTGCCGGTGGGGACCGGGCAGGCCGGCGCCGAAGGCCGCAGGGAGACTGTCGAAGCCGAAGGCGGAAGGTACCAGATCGTCATCGACACGACCGAGACGCCGGACCTGGCTGACTGGGCCACGAAAGAACTGGCCCCGGTCGTGCAGGAGTGGTATCCCAAGCTTGTCAAGATGCTGCCCAGCGAGGGTTATGAAGCCCCAACGCGGGTGAGCATCACGTTCAGCGCCGACATGCAGGGCGTGGCGGCCACCGGCGGCACTCGCGTTCGCTGCGCCGCGACGTGGTTCCGTCAGAACTTGAAGGGCGAAGCCAAGGGCGCCGTCGTTCACGAACTGGTTCACGTCGTGCAGAACTACGGCATCGCCCGTCGGAACAACCCGAACGCCACGCGGACTCCCGGCTGGCTGGTCGAGGGGATCTGCGACTACATCCGCTGGTTCCTGTACGAGCCCCAGACCCGCGGCGCCGAGATCACGGCCCGCGGAATCGCCCGGGCTCAGTACGACGGCAACTATCGCGTCAGCGGCAACTTCCTGAACTGGGTGACGAACACCTACGACAAGGAAATCGTCACGAAGCTCAATGCCGCCGCCCGCGAAGGCAAGTACAGCGAGGACCTGTGGAAGGCATCCACCGGCAAGACCGTTCAGGAGCTCGGCGCAGAGTGGAAGGCCGCGTTGGAAAAGAAGATCGTCGAGGCCGCCGCGGAAGCCGCGAAGATGAACGTCCTCACGGACGAAGAGAAGGCCGCGGGCTGGAAGCTACTGTTCAACGGCACAGACCTCGCCGGTTGGCACAACTTCCGTCGGCAGGACATCCGACCCGGTTGGAAAGTCCAGGACGGTGTTCTCATTTGCGCCGATCCGCACGACGCGGGCGACCTCTGCACGAACGAGCAGTATGACTGGTTCGAGCTTCAGCTCGAGTACAACATCTCGCCGGCCGGCAATAGCGGCATCATGTACCACGTCACGGACGAGGGCCGTTCGGCCTGGGCGACCGGCCCGGAATTCCAGCTCGAGGACAACGCGGCCGCCGCCGATCCGGTTCGTTGCGGCTGGCTCTACGCCCTCTATCAGCCGCCGACCGATCCCGGCACCGGCAAGACGCTCGACGCCACCAAGCCCGCCGGGCAGTGGAACCAGATCCGTCTGGTCATCAGCCCCACCAAGTGCGAGCACGTCATTAACGGCGTGAAGTACTTCGAGTATGTCCTGGGCAGTGAGGATTTCCAGCAGCGCGTCGCCAAGAGCAAGTTCTCGCGGATGCCGCTGTTCGCCAAGCCCAAGACCGGCTTCATCGCCCTCCAGGGCGACCACGGACAGGTCTCCTTCCGGAACATCAAGATCAGACCGATTCAGTAAGAAAATCCGAAATCCGAAGCACGAAATCCGAAACACGCACGAATGACCGAAAACCAAATGACCGAAACGCAGTCGCCCGTCGGACACTCCGTTTCGGTCATTTGAGCTTTGTGCTTCTGAAATGAAAAGGGGAAGAAGGCCGATCGACCTTCTTCCCCTTCTGTGTTCTTACCTTCCTACCTTCTGATGTTCCTGCCTTCTATCTTCTCCAGCGTCCCCGGCCGCTGATGACGCTGTCGGCCCGGCGGTTGACCTCATCCGAGATGTTCATGTCGCGGATCTTTTGTGCGAGGTCTCTGGCGGCTTGCCTGTCCGTCGCGATCAGGCGACTTGCCAGGTCGACCGTGGCCAGTGCGGCCTCGGTCTTGAAGGCATCGTTTTTCATGAGTTCCCCGAGACGATCGATGGCCTTCTGGCAGGGCAGCGCGCCCAGCGTGGCGACCGCCTGTCTCTTCTCGTCGTCGCGCCGGGCCTTGTCGAACGTGGCCAGGCACAGCGTCACACGCTGATCCATCGGAGCCGACTCGCCGGCGGCGATCAATCGCAGCGCGCCCCGGACGGCCAGAACGTAATGGGTCAGCGAGGTCTCGGGTTTCGACGCGATGGAGACCAACGTCTCGGCGCCTTCGAAGCTGGGCCAGTTGCCCAGCGTGCGAATGCCGGCGTCGCTCATGGCCTCGTCCGGCGACTGGGCCGCCTCGCACACGACCGCCAGGGCTGCGACTGTGCCTGATGCGTCGAGGCTGCTCAACATGGCGGCCCGAGCGTCTGCGTCGGCTGCCTTCATGCGATCGATCACAGCCTCGGCCGCCGCATCCTTGTTCTTTGCGGCAGACAGGACGGCCCTCAGAGCCGCCACGCCGCCGTCGCGCGGCCCGCCGCTCTTGGCCTTGGCCACCAAGTCGGCCAGGGTCGCGGCATCGATCACGTCGGCCACATCCACCATGGCCGTGAACGCCGCACGGGAGATCTGTTCGTCCGCGTCGGCGGCATAGCCAAGCAGGGTCTCGGCTGTTCCGACGGCGCGTCGTTTGCCCAGCAGGCCGATCGCCACTGCGCGGGCACTCGCCTGGCCATTGGCTGCGCAGGCCGCGATGATCTCTTCCACGCGCGGGCCCGTCATCAGGGCCAAGCCTTCGCGGGCGGCCTTCTGAGTGGCGCCCGAGTCGGCTGCCGCGATCTGGAGCAGGGCCTCGGCCCCATCATCGGTCCCGATCTTCGTCAGAGTCTCGATGGCGGCCAGACGCACCGCTTCATCGTCGCTCGCGAGGACCTTCTTCACCGGATCGACCGACGACAGATCGCCCCGGTCGGCGATCAGGCCGAGCACTTGCACTTGAGACTGCGGGTCCAGATCGGCCAGCAGCGAAGTCAGGGTCCGCGTGGGCGTCTTGCTGACTGTGTTCCGGGCGGCTTGGACGACTGCGGCGCGGACCTTGGGGTCCTTGTCCTGCATCAGCTCAGGGATTCGAGCGACGGTCTTCTCAGGATCGCACGCCATCATGCCCACGATCCCGGCGGCCCGGATGCTGAACGGATTCCCGTTTGGGTTCTCTCTCGCGAACTTCGTCGCGCCCTCATAGAGGATGGTATAGACCTCCGCCGCACTGGCGACGTTGTTCTGTCGGAGCATCTCCTGAGCGACGTCGATCATGCATTGCGAGGCTTTCATGTACAGCGAGCTGGGAGGCATGTTGAAGACGCTCGCGAGAGCCGTCGCGCCCTCCTGGCCTCCGATGTTCGACAAGGCCGTCGCGGCCGCCGACGCGACCTTGGGGTCGGCATCGCTGAGCATCTTCGCAACAGGTTCCACCGCGATCGTCGCCCGGCGCGTCCCCAGAGCGTTGATCAGGCCGATCTTCCATTTCGAATCCTTGGCGTCGGCCAACGCCTTGAGCAAAGCGTCCGTGGCGGCGGCGTCCGGGTTCTTCTCCAACGCCCGGCGGGCGTAGTCCCGCAGATTCTCGTC
>JBDKUU010000752.1:0-9050 GCA_039679525.1 Phycisphaerales bacterium
GTTCGAGAACTGCTACCATAACCAGACGATCAGCATGAACAACAAGGGCCACGTCTCTGTCAACCGCTGGCATCTGACGGACAACGTGCCCTTCCAGAACTCGTTCGAAGCGTCCATCGAGAAGTACTATCCCAACGCCAAGCCCACGCTGTACGCGTCCACGGTCTATTGGTACCAGGCCGCGGGACAGAAGGATGCCTACGAGCCTGTGCCCGCCGGGCAGCGAAAGGGGTACTGGACTCCGATCGAGGTCTTCAAGATCAAGGGCGCGATCGAGGGCGAGGCGATGCCGATCCTCTCCAAGACCGGCGGCAACACCACCGCCCAGGACATGTCCGGCTGGGGCGAAGTCTGGAGCGGCGAGGCGCAACTGTGGTGGACCGAGGCCAAGCCCGGCAACACGCTCGAACTGGGACTGCCTGTGGCGAAGGCCGGGACATACAAGCTCTCGATGCAGCTCACGAAGGCTGTCGACTACGGCGTCGTGCAGCTTTCTCTCGATGACAAGAAGCTCGGCGACCCGATCGACCTCTACAACGATGGCGTCATCGCCACGGGTCCCATCGACCTGGGCACGCACGAGTTGACCCAGGGCAAACACGTGCTGAAGGTCGAGATCGTCGGGGCCAACGAGAAGGCCGTCAAGAGCTACATGTTCGGCCTGGACTACGTGAAGCTGGAAAACACGGCGACGAGCAAGGAGATCCCCAGCGCGGCGTCACGCGTTGGGGGCTCCTTTTAGCCTGCCAGAGGACCCCGCCTACACGATTCTGGATTCCGCGAGAGACTCGGTCCGCTTCACCGTGGAGCGAACGCTGGCCGAGTACAAGGGCAATCTGTGCAGCAAGTCCAGCTTCGTGGATAAAGACGGCGCGATCATGGGCTGGCACGACTTCGGCAATCTCGAAGGCCCCGGCTGGGCGGCCAACGCTGTCGGCGGAGCGTATGAACTGTACGCCTTCGGCTTGTACAGCAACGACGCAGCCCTCCAGGAGAAGGCACTCCGACTGCTGGATCACGTTCTGCAGGCCGGGTTCATCGACTACGCGACCGGCTTCATCACGGGCTATCGCGAGACGACGACCGACCGGTTCTGCCTGAATTATCAGCACAAGAACAACTGGTTCTGCCCCGGCTCGATGGCCAAGATCGCATATCAACTGCTGATCTTCAGCGATTTGGTGGACGAGCCTCGCAAGGCGAAGATGCAGAGCGTCGCGATCAAGACGGCCGACTGGATCAGCCGGAACATCCGCCCCACTCCCAACGGCTGGTATCCGCGCCGATGCAAGCCCAGCGGCGAACACTATCCTCAGAACGCCTACGGCGATGGCGACATCCTCTTTGAAAAGAGCGGCGACGGTCTGTTCATCATCCAGCTCGACATCGCCCTCACCGAGCGGGGACTGGCCGACTACTCGCAGGAGGTCCGTCGAAGCATGAAGGTCTTCATGGACGCCGGCGGAATCTTCGGCAGCATCAATCACGACACCTACGACGAGCATGAGAGCGTCGCCTACTCGGTCGCATTTCGAACGCTCCGCCAGGCGGCAAAACTCCTAAGAGACGACGGCGTCCGAGCCTTCGCATACGACAAGTGCCTCGCGGGCCTCGACCCGTTCAAGATGACCGAGGACCGCAACGGCGTCCAGACGCAGGGCCTGCTCTACATGGAGAAGAGCTGGGACACGGCCTATCTCTGGGAGAACGCTGAGGCGGCCCTGGCCTGTTTTGAAGCCTACGAAGACACGCACAACGAGCGCTACACACAGGACGGCCTGACAATCCTGCGAGCTATCGCCAGGCATCACCAGCGGGACACGGGCTTCCTCACTGAGGGCGTGGATTGGAACAACCATGTGGGCAAGCAGCACCATTTCGGTGAAGCCGAATACGGGGACATCAGATACACCGAGCCCCTTTTGAACAACCTGCACATCGTCGAGCCGACTTTGTTGGCCGTGCGATTGGGCATAGTCAAGAGCGAGAAGTAAAACCTGGAGAATTCCGATCAAGAGGACCTTGGGACGGGAGTTGAAGATGAGAAAGCAGAGCATGAATGTAGGGTGGGCTCTTAGCCCACGCGTTAACCACGTCGAATCGAACCGCACGCGTGGGCTAAGAGCCCACCCTACAAGCGTCGCGGCGGTAGCTTGTCTTCTGCTGTTGGCGTCCGTTGCGCCAGGCCAGCAGGCCGCGGTCTCACACTTCGTGCCGGCGGACAAGGGCCTGCCCCAGGACTTCGCGGCGAAGCTGCTCCAGAGAGGCGAGCAGGCAGTCTGGTCCGGCGAGCAGTTGGAGACCATCGGCATGCCCGTCGGCGGCATCGCGGCCGGGCAGCTCTACCTTCGCGGCGACGGCACGCTCGGCGTCTGGCAGATCTTCAACAAGCACGTCTTCAGCGGCTACGGCCGGGACAACTACCGCACGTACCGGCCGGACTCGCCGGTCGATTCGGGCTTCGCAGTCGCGATCGAATCCAGCCACGGCATGACCGCGCGACCGCTGAACCAGGCTTTCGGCAAGGTCGAATTCATCGGCGAATACCCTATCGCCACCGTTCGATACAGGGCCGACGACTTCCCGATCCAGGTTCAGATGGAGGCCTTCTCCCCGTTCATCCCGCTGAACGCCAAGGACTCCGCCCTGCCGGCGACGGTCTTCCACGTCACGCTCAAGAACACTTCGGACAAGGCCGTCAAGGCGAGCCTCCTCGGCTGGCTCCAGAACGCGGTGCTCTTCGATTCCGCCAAGGTGGTCCGAGCGACGAGGGAGAGCCGTCTCGTGCAGGAAAAGGATCGCACGTTGATCGTGCACACGGCGAAGGAAACGCCCAGGGAACAGACGCAGCCCCCCCGGCCGAAGATCGTGCTCAATGACTTTGAAGGCAAGGACTACGGCGATTGGAAAGCGACAGGCGAGGCGTTCGGCACGGGCCCCGCTCGCGGGACTCTCGCCGATCAGCAGCGAGTCAGCGGCTTTCTCGGCGAAGGACTGGTGAACACCTTCCTGGGCGGCGACCGCCCGCAGGGAACGCTCACCTCCCCCGCTTTCGAGAGCTCCCGCAGGTTCATCAACTTCCTGATCGGAGGCGGCAACCACGCGGACGAGACCTGCATCAACCTGCTCGTCGACGGCAAGGTCGTGCGAACCGCCGCAGGCAAGGGCGACGAGAAGCTCGAATGGTCCTTCTGGAACGTCGAGGACCTGCAGGGCAAGGCCGCGACGATCCAAATCGTCGATCGGAACTCCGAGGGCTGGGGGCACATCAACGTCGATCAGATCGAGCTGGCGGACGAGGCCTATCAGATGGACCTGGGCCCGTTCGACAAGCTGCCCGATTACGGCTCGATGACGCTGGCCTTCGCCGATCAGACGGCGGCGCCCGCGGAGTCGCCGGCCGACGCCGACGTCGACCTCCCCTGGGGCAAGTTCTGTGCGGGTCGGGAAGCGACCTATTCGGCCGCGGAGAAACGCAGCATGGTGGCCGCCACGAAGCCTGTCGAACTGGCCCCCGGCGCCGAGCGCACGTTCACCTTCGTGCTCGCCTGGTTCTTCCCGAATCATCCTCAAGGGCATGAGTACGCCAATCGCTTCAAGAGCGCGGCCGAGGTCGCTCACTACGTGCTCGACAATCATGACCGCCTGACCGACGACACGAGGGCCTGGCGCAAGACTTTCTACGAGGACAGCACGCTGCCCCGCTGGCTCCTGTTCCGGCTGCATTCGACAGTGTGCAATCTCGCGACGGACACTTGCCAGTGGTGGCAGAGCGGCCGGTTCTGGGCGTGGGAAGGCGTCGGGTGTTGCGAAGGGACCTGCACCCACGTGTGGAACTACGAGCACGCGGCGGCGAGGCTGTTCCCCGAGCTCGAGCGATCGGCCCGCGAGATGCAGGACTTCGGCGAAGGCTTCGACCCCAAGCGTGGGCTCGTCGGCTTCCGCAGCAATCGGGCCTACGCCGCCGACGGTCAGTGCGGCACGATCCTGAAGGCCTATCGCGAGCACTTGTGCTCTGCCGACAATTCGTTCCTGCAGCGGAATTGGCCGCGAATCAAGAAGGCCCTGGAATTCTCGATCTCTCAGGACGGCAATGACGACGGCCTGATCGAGAACGCCCAGCCCAACACGTACGACATCGACTTCGAAGGCCCGAACACGTTCGTCGGCTCGCTCTACCTGGCCGCCCTTCGCGCGGGCGAGGAGATGGCCAAGGAAACGGGCGACGCGGACTTCGCCCAGCGATGCCGCCGGATCTTCGAGAGCGGCAGCAAGCTCAGCGTCGAGCGGCTCTGGGACGGCGAGTATTTCATCCAGATCGTCGATCTGAAGAAATATCCGGAGAACCAATACGAAAGAGGCTGTCTCTCGGACCAACTCTTTGGACAAGGCTGGGCCCATCAGGTCGGGCTCGGATACATCTACCCGCAGAAGAACGTGACACAGGCCCTCGACTCGGTCTGGAAGTACAACTGGGCCCCGGACATCGCGCCACAGAACGAGGCCCATCCGCCGGAGCGGTGGTTCGCCCTGCCGGGCGAGGCGGGACTGTTCACCTGCACCTGGCCCAAGAGCCCCTACCTCAAGAACGGCGTGCGATATCGCGAAGAGATCTGGACCGGGATCGAGTACCAGGTCGCCGGGAACATGGTCTGGGAGGGCATGACGCCCGAGGCCCTGGCGATCTGCAACGGCGTCGAGCAGCGGTACCAGCCGGCCAAGCACAACCCGTTCAACGAGATCGAATGCGGCGACCACTACGCCCGGGCGATGGCCAGTTGGGGTGTCTACACCGCCCTGGCCGGATTCGAGTACAATGGGCCCAAGGGGCACATCGGTTTCGCTCCCCGCGTGACGCCCGAGAACTTCCGGGCCGCGTTCACCGCCGCGGAAGGCTGGGGCTCCTTCGGTCAGACCCGCGGGGACGCCTTGCAGCAGGAGACGATCGAGCTTCGCTGGGGTCGGGCCGCTCTCAAGACGCTCGCCTTCGCGGTCCCGAAGGACTGGAAGTCCCCAAGCATCGAAGTCCAATTTGGGAACAAGACGCTCAGCAACAAGACGCTTGTGAGCGACGGCCGGGTCGAGATCGAATTGGACAAGGACCTGACGCTCACCCCCGGCGATCGATTGGGCATCAGAATTCGCCAACGAAGCTAATGGAGATAAGTGTGATACGTGATCTCATCATCAGCAATCGAAGCTGCCGCCGCTTCCACCAGGATTTCGCCGTCGAGCGAAAGACGCTCGAAGGATTGGTCGAGCTGGCGAGATACTCCGCGTCGGCCGCGAACTTGCAGCCGCTCAAGTACATTCTCTCCTGCGAGCCCGTCCGGAACGCCAGGATCTTCGCGAACCTGGCCTGGGCGGGGTACCTGAAAGACTGGCCCGGCCCCGTCGAGGGCGAGCGACCTTCCGCCTACATCGTCGTTCTCGGCGACACCGAGATCAACAACACCTTCGGCTGCGACCACGGGATCGCCGCCCAGAGCATCCTGCTGGGAGCCCGGGATCAGGGGCTCGCGGGTTGCATGATCGGCCTGATCAAGCGGGAGGAACTTCGCAAGGCACTGGAGATCCCCGCCCGCTACGAGATCCTGCTGGTCCTGGCGATCGGCAAGCCGAAGGAACAGGTCGTGGTCGACGACGTCGGGCCGGATGGAAACGTCAAGTACTGGCGAGAGAGCAACGGCGTCCACCACGTGCCCAAGCGGCCCTTGAACGAACTGATCCTCGGCTGAAGGCGCATCCGCCGGTCATGCGGAACGGACTCTCTTTGAGACTCGGGGAGAGTGGGTCCAACTATCGGCAAAATGCTTAGCCAATCCCTGTCGATGTCCGCGCGCGCAATGCGTATAGTCGAAGCATCGTGTTCGATCGCTTTGAAACCGCAGAACGTGGGAGACGAAGATATGGATCAGGCGACCAAAACTCAAGCGATGAATATCGATCTGGTGAGTCCCGGCTTCGGCCAGGGCCAGATGATCCCTCAGGACAACACCTGCGACGGCGAGAACCGTTCGCCCGAGCTGCAATGGGCCGCGATCCCGGATGAAGCTCAGAGCCTGGCCTTGATCATGGACGACCCGGACGCCGCCGCCGGCACATTCACCCACTGGATCCTTTACAACATACCGGTGGACAGGCACGAGTTGACGGAGAACATGCCGCACGACGAGACCCTGCCCAACGGGGCCGTCCAGGGCATCAACGATTTCGGCAAGATCGGGTACGGCGGCCCCTGCCCCCCGAGCGGAACGCACCGCTACTACTTCACGCTCTATGCCCTCGACACGGACTTCGACCTTCCGCCGGGCCAGACCAAAGACGACCTGATCCGGGCGATGGGCAACCACATCCTCGCCAAGGGCCAGCTCATGGGCCGGTACAAGAGGCAATAGCATTGACGATTTGCGATTTGCTATTTACTATTTGAAGCGATCCGCGAGAACGGCGTGCGGCTGACGCCATGTGGCAATCGTTATCAAGCCGGATGTACATCCGGCACTGTAGCAATAGTCAATCGTAAATAGTAGATAGTAAATTTGTAGATCCTAGGAGGCAGAGAAATGACGCAATCGAGTCGTACCAAGAAGGTGGCCTTGTTGTGCGCGGTCGGGCTGGCGATCCTGGCCGTCGACGCGCTCGGCGCCGCCCAGTCGGCCGCGAACGATCCCCTGCAGCTTGTCCCCGGCGAATCGCTGTTCTGCGTGCGAATCAACAAGCTCAACACGACGATGGGCCAGATGGATCAGTTCCTCACCGGCCTGGCCCCGTTCGGCGTGTCCATGATCGTGCAGGGCCAGCTCGCTCAGATGTTGGGCAGCCCGGAACCCAACGGCGTCAACATGACGGGCGAATTCGCCGTGTTCGGCCCGCTGCCCGGCGGCGACAGCCCCGATCCCTCGCGTGTCGGCATCCTGGTCCCTGTGAGCGACTATCAGAAGTTCGCCAAGGGCAATCCGAACGTGACGGCCCCCGACGCGGCGGGCCTTTCCCTGATCGGACCCGAGGGCCAACAGATGTTCGTGGCCGCCAGCGCCGGCAGCTACGCTTTGGTCACCACCGCAGGCAACCGTCAGGCCCTGGCGGAGATGAAGAGCTGGGTTCCCAAGGGCACGGCGTCCCTGGCCCAGCGTCTCGGCGCCGACGAGGCCAAGCGAGCCCAGAGTTCGCCCATCTGGGTCTACGCGAACATCCAGACCGTGCAGAAGATGTTCGGTCCCATGATCGAGCAGAAGATGCAGGAAACGAAACAGAAGTTCGAGCAGATGCAGGGCCAGGGGCAGGCCCAGCCCATGGCCGCCAACGCAGGCGCCGCCATGGACATGTACTCCGGCATGCTCAAGACCCTGATGCAGGAGACGCAGTCCGCCAGCCTGTCGATCGATCCGTCGGCCACCGCGCTTCGCCTGGAGGTCGGGGTCGCCGCCCTCCCGCAGACGGGGATGGCCAAAGCTCTCACGGGCGACTCGACAAAGCTCGACCGGTCGTTCACGCGTTACCTCCAGAACGGCGCCATTGCGAACGTCATGACGACGGTGGACCCGGCCTCCTGGAACAAGCTCAATGACTGGGGCATCAACATGCTGGCCCAGATGACCGGCAAGCCGGCCACCGATCCGGAAATCCAGAAGATCCGCAAGCTCGCAACCGACAGCGTCAGCGCCCTCGGCGGAACGCTGGCCCTGTCGATGTCCTTGGATCCCAAGAACAAACCCCCGTTCACAGCTCGCTACGTGGTCGGCCTGAAGGATGTGCAGGCATTCTCCCGGGTCCTGGACCAGATGTCCACGATCTTCAACAGCGGGCTGATCGCCGATTTCTACCAGAAGATGGGTGTGAAGGTCAACGTGGAACTCCAGCGCAAGGTCGAGACCTATAAGGACGTCCCCATCGACGCCATCAAGTTCAACTTCACCTCCACCGACGCGAATTCTCCCGCCGGGCAGGCGATTGTCGCCATGTACGGCCAGGGCATGAACATCCGCTTGGCCGTGGTGAACAATCTCCTCGTGTACGCGCTCGCCGCGGACTCCTCGACCGCCGTGAAAAGCTTGATCGATCAGGCGAAGGACACCTCTTCGACTTCCGCGGTTCCGAGCGAAATCCAGGCGGCCACGCAACTGATCCCGGGCTCCGACAAGGCCGAGTTCCTCGTGACCTTCAACATCCTGAGGGAACTCCAGATGATCGCGGCGATGGCGCCCATGCCATTCGCGGCCCCCGCCGCCAAGAGCCAGAGCAACATCGCCGTGGCAGGCAACGCCGCCAACGGCAGACTCGCCGTCCAGATCGCTCTGCCCAAGCAGCATTTGCAGGAAGTGATTGGAGCCGTCATGCAGATGCAGCAGCAGCAAATGCAGCAACAGCAGCAGGGGCAGGATCAGGAGGAGAAGAAAGACCAGACGTGATCTCGTGATGAATTGACAGACGACATGAGGCCAGGGTCTTCACCGAAGGAGACCCTGGCTTTTTTTGTCGACGCCCTACGGCAGGTCGGCCAGCGAGAGAGTCTTTCCCACTCCCACCGGGATAAATCCCTGTCCGAAACGTTCCTCGAATCTCAGCCGGGCCTTCTCGCCGGTGCAATGGGTCGGGGCGACGTGCCGGACGCCGAGACCCTGAAATGCGGCGATGATCCGATCGACTTTGCCCGCTATCGTCCACTCGAGATGGAATCCGCCCATCACCAGTAGCAGGTTCTCCCCGTGGAGCCGTCTGGCCGCCTCCACCATCGGGACCACGCCCGGATGGGCGCAACCGGTCAGGACGACCAGGCCTCGCTGCGTGCGAATCGCCATCGCCTGCTCCTGGACCCTCCGGCCGAGCACGCCGGTGGTGTAGACATTCTCGCAGACCCTCTGCGGCCCGTTGACTTCGACGATGCCGGCTCCCGCCCTTCGCACGAGGTCTTTGATCCGGTCGGGAAACGACGCGGGCAGATACACTTCGACGCGGGGGTTGGCCTGGAGCAGCCCCATTAGGCCGCCGGCGTGATCGCCGTGGACGTGCGAAAGAACCAGCGCGTCGATGCCCGCCGGATCGATGCG
>JBDKUU010000753.1:0-7460 GCA_039679525.1 Phycisphaerales bacterium
GAGGCGTCGCTGATGACGATGCAATGCTCGGGTCCCTTGGCTCGGAGGATCGTCTGAAGGACCGAGCGGGGCAGGTGATGCCCGTCGGCGATGATCGTCGCGTCCAGGCGGTCGATCGCCAGGCCCGCCCAGATGGGGTTCTCGTGCCGGGGCAGCAGGGCAGGCACCGCGTTGCCCAGGTGGGTGAGAGCCTTGGCGCCCACGGCGACCACTTTCGCCAGGTCCGCTTCGCTCGCCATGTGATGACCGAGCGACACGGCGACTCCCCGCCCGGTCGCATGACGCGAAAGCTCCTCGGCCCCTTTCTGATCCGCGGCGATCGTCAGGAGCTTGATCTTGCCGTCGGCCAGGCCGATCAGTTCGTCGAGATACGCCGGGTCCGGGTCGCGGACCCATTCGGCCGTGTGCGCTCCCCGGGCTCCATCCTCTCGCGAAATGAAAGGACCCTCCAGATGGATGCCGAGCGCCCGGCCGCGAAACTCCTCCGTGTCGAGCATCCTGGCGATCAGCGGCAGGTTTCGTTCATAGATCTCGGCGGGACTGGTGATCAAGGTCGGCAGGAACGCCGTAGCGCCCGTGGCCAGCATGTCGCGACACGCCTGCGTGAAGCTCTCCTCGGTCAGATCGCCGCCGGAGAAATCCACGCCCTTGTAGCCGTTCACCTGGAGATCGACAAGGCCCGGGAGAATACACGAAGACGACGGTTCCTCATGCTTGCCTTCTTCAAAGTCACCAGTCCATTCCATCGAGCGGGCACTCTCCAAATCACGATTGTGCGGCCTTCAGCAACGAAGCGGAAAGCTCATCGAGGAAAATCGAGCAGTTCGGATGCTGCTGCAGGATCGAGGCGGGGCATTGCGGCGTCACCGGGCCTTCCAACGCATCCTTCACGGCCCGGGCCTTCCTCATATCGGGCACCGTCACGATGAGTTGCTTGCTCTTGACGATCTGCCGGATGCTCATGGAGATCGCTTTCGAGGGGACATCCTCCAACCTGGCAAACCAGCCTTCGCCGAGCTGCTGTTTGCGGCACTTTTCGTCGAGCTGGACCGTGATGTACGCCTCCTGCGTCTCGAAATCGGCCGGAGGGTCGTTGAAGGCCAGGTGCCCGTTCTCGCCGATGCCGATGCAGGCGACGTCGATCGGGTGGGCCGAGATCAGGACGCCCAACCTGCGACACTCCTCGGCCGGGTCTTCCGCGTCCCCCTTGACGAAGTACGCGGCTTTCAGCGGTTTCACCTCATCGACGAATCGCTCCTTCAGGTACTTGCGGAAACTGGCGGGATGATCGGGCCCGATCCCGATGTACTCGTCCAGATGGAACATCACGACCTTGAGCCAGTCGATTCCGTGGCTGGCCACGAGCTGTTCAAGCATCTCGAACTGGCTGGCGCCGGTGGCGAGAATGATATTGGCCTGTCCCTTGCTTCGAATCGCGCTGCGGATCGCCTGGGCGGCGCTATTGGCCGCGGCGGCGCCTGCCTCTTTCTTGTTTCGATAGATGTACTTGTTCATCGGAGAACCCATTGGACCCACTATTGACGATTTACTATTTACTATTGCTTCTGCCGCCCTTACAAAGGGCTATCATGGCTTTCGCCCCATGAGAGTCTGAAGGGTAAACGGTGAATCGTCAATAGGAAATCCGAGGGTGCTCATGAGACACTGGCCTGCGTCGGTCGCTCTTTTCGTCGTTGTCGCCTGTTCGTGCGGTCCTGCGAACGCCGCGGAGCCGTCTTCCGTCCTCTCGACGCTGGAGGCGCGTCACCCTCGCCTGATGCTGAAAGATACGGATCTGGGCCTCTTGCGGGCCTGCTATTCCGAAGACCCCGGTTTGCAGAAATGCGTACGTGACACTCTCAAGGACGCCAATGACTGTCTGGGTCTGCCGCCGCTGGTGTACAAGCTCGAAGGGCCCCGGCTGCTCAGCGTCAGTCGCGACTGCCTGCGGCGAATCTACTCCCTGGCGATGGCCTATCGCTGGACGGGGCAGGAGCGGTACGCCGCAAAGGCGAAAGAGAACCTGCTGGAGGTCTGTGCCTTCAAGGACTGGAATCCGTCGCACTTTCTCGATGTGGCGGAGATGTCCCATGCTGTCGCAGTAGGCTACGATTGGCTCTTCGATTCCCTCGATTCCCAGACTCGCGATCGAATTCGCGCCGCCTTGATCGAGAAGGGACTCAAGCCGGGCCTGGAGGTCTATGAGAAGAACGGCTGGTGGGTCACGATCGAGCACAACTGGAACCAGGTCTGCAACAGTGGGATGATCATCGGGGCCCTGGCGATCGCCGAGACCGATCCGAGCTACGCCGAGCGGATCATCCCGACGGCGGTCAAGTCGCTGCCCCTGGCGATCGAGAGCTATGCCCCCGACGGCGCCTGGGGCGAGGGACCCGGCTACTGGAGCTACGCTACGCATTATACGGCCTATGGTCTGACGGCCCTGGATACGGCGCTGGGCAACACGTTCGGTTTGCTCGATATCGACGGCCTGTCGAAGGCAGGGGCCTTCCCTGTCTACACGGCCGGACCGACGGGTTTGTATCTGAATTTCGCGGACGTCGGCGAGCGAAGCGCACGGCGGCCGATGCCCTGCATGTTCTGGCTGGCCCGCACGTCCCACAATCCGCTGTACGCCTACTCGGAGCACGAGCAGATCGCCAAGCGATCCGCCAGTGCGGCTCATCTGATCTGGTACACCGCCAGTCCCCGGCCCAGCGCCGCTCGCAAGCGGCTCGACTGCTATTTCCGCGGCCCGGTTGAAGTCGTGACGATGCGAAGCGCATGGGACGACCCCAACTCGCTGTTCGCGGGCATCAAGGCCGGGTACAACCAGGTCAATCATGGTCACCTCGACCTGGGCAACTTCGAATTGGATGCCCTGGGCGTGCGATGGGCCCGGGACCTGGGCTCAGACAACTACAATCTGCCGGGCTATTGGCAGAGCAAGCGGGGCGGCCAGCGGTGGTCGTACTACCGGCTGGGGTCGATGAGTCACAACGTCGTCACGCTCGACGGCCGGCATCAAGACCCGCTGGCCAAGTCGTCCTTTGCAGAGACCGAGATCAATGGCGAGCGGCCGTTCGCGACGGTCGAACTGACCGAGGCCTACGCCGACCTGGCCCTCTCCGCCCGACGCGGATTGGCGATGATCGAAGGCCGACGGGCCGTGCTCGTGCAGGATGAGTTCAATGTTCAAAAGTCGTGCGAGTTGACGTGGGGCATGACCACGGACGCCGAGGTCGAGATCAGAGAGAAGACCGTCGCGATTCTCAAGCTCAAAGGCAGGGAGATGACTGCTCGGCTCCTGAGTCCTCAGGATGCAGGCTTCGCAGTCGAATCCGCCGAGCAGGAGCCGCCGCAGCACAGGAATGAAGGCGTCCGGCGGCTGGTGGTCCGACTGCCCCAGGTGAGCGGCGAGACTCGCGTGACTGTGTTGCTCAGTCCTCAATGGAAGGATGGCAAGGTCGTCGAGACGGCCGAGGTCAAGCCGTTGGCGAATTGGTGATTCACGTTGTTGAGTAGGGGTGCGTTATGCGAGGCATGTGGAAGTGCGTGGCCGTGGGTGTGGTGCTTCTGTCGTGGTCGGCGCAGGCCGCCGTGGAGGAGCCTCAACTGTGCGTCGGGAGCTATCAGTCCGAGCAGGCGGGCAAAGAACAGCTCGCTCGCTTCGCGGCGACGTACTCGAATCAGGCCCAGTGGCAGCAGCGGGCGCAGCGGATTCGCGAGGGGATTCTCCAGGGGGCGGATCTGTGGCCTCTGCCTCAGAGATGTCCGTTGAACCCGATCATTCACAGCCGCCGCGTGCACGACGGCTACAGCATTGAGAACGCGGCCTTCGAGAGTCTGCCGGGCGTGTTCGTCACGGGCAATCTATATCGACCGACGAAGGGGACCGGGCCGTTCGCGGCGGTGCTGTGTCCCCACGGGCATTGGAGCGATCCCAACGATTACGGTCGGTTCCGGCCGGACATGCAGAAACGGTGCGCCACGTTCGCCCGCATGGGGGCGGTCGTCTTCGCGTACGACATGGTCGGCTACGGCGACTGGGCCATTGCCGGCTGGAAGCACACCTGCCCCGACGTCTTCAAGCTCCAGCTCTGGAACAGCATTCGAGCGGTGGACTTCCTCGCGTCGATGAAAGACGTCGATCCCAAGCGGATCGCCATCACGGGCGCTTCCGGCGGCGGGACTCAGAGCTTCATGCTGGCGGCGGTGGACGATCGCATCGCGGTTTCCGTTCCGGTGGTCATGGTGTCGGCCCACTTCTTCGGCGGATGCGTCTGCGAAAGCGGAATGCCCGTCCACAAGCACAAAGGCTACGAAACCAGCAACGTGGAGATCGCGGCGGCAGCGGCCCCTCGTCCGATGATGCTCGTCTCCGACGGCGATGACTGGACGAAGAACACGCCGAACGTCGAGTACCCCTACATGCGGAACGTATACAGCCTGTTCGGCGCCGCGGACAAGGTCGAGTACGTGCACCTGCCCAAGGAAGGGCACGACTACGGTTTGTCCAAGCGAATGGGCGTCTACAAGTTCCTCGCGAAACACCTGGGCCTGTCTCTCGCGGAGGTGTCCGACGGCAACGGCTCGGTATGCGAGGATTTCGTGGTGATCGAGCCCAAGGACTCGCTGTACGTCTTCGACAAGGATCATCCGAGGCCGTCGAATGCGATCGAAGCGAACGTTTCGAAGCTACCTTGGACTTGGTGAACTCGTCGTGGTCTGTTGACTGCGTGCAGCCTGTCTCCTATACTGGATTGACGCCAATTGGCTGCGATGAACCATAGGGGATAGTATGAAGCCTGAATACATTGACCGTGTGGCAAAGAAGCTTGTGGCCGGTCTGGCCCCGGAGGTCGAGGTAGTTCGTCTTTATGCCTATGGCTCGCGGGTTCGGGGCGATGCGGATGTCGGATCGGATCTGGA
Organism: Phycisphaerales bacterium; assembly: GCA_039679525.1. Taxonomy (GTDB): domain Bacteria; phylum Planctomycetota; class Phycisphaerae; order Sedimentisphaerales; family Anaerobacaceae; genus PLanc-01. Next base: position 4,933 of record JBDKUU010000753.1, read on the forward strand.
TCTGCTGGTGGAATTGCGGGAGGTAACGCGGGAGGCCAGAGAACGAATCCTGGGTCGCGCTTGGGAGCTGAGTCTTGACGAAGGCTATGTGATCTCCGTCGTGATTGTGAGCCAGGAGGCGTTCGAGCGGGGCCCGTTGTCGCTTTCAGGATTCGCCCAAAATGTGCGCCGTGAGGGCGTGGAGATCGCCGCGTGAGAGAGCAGGATGGCGAGGCTTTGATTCGATATCGCTTGGAGCAGGCCAACGAGGCTCTGAGAGATGGCGAGCTTCTACTGAATGCTGACCGACACAGAAGTGCGGCCAACCGATTGTACTATGCCGCTTTCTATGCGGCCCTTGCAGCCCTCCTAACCAAGCGTCTTGAATTCTCCCGACACTCGGCAGTGATAGCCTCTTTTGACAAGGAATTCATTCGTACAGGGGTTCTTCCGAAGGAGTATTCACGGACTTTGCATCGTGCCTTCAATGAGAGGCAACAGGACGACTACATGCCTTTCGTCGAGATCGACCCGGATGAACTGAGTCAACTCCTTGCTGATGTACGTAACATGGTGGTTGGCGTGACTGCGTACATCCTGAGGGATGGTTGACCAATCCCCCTTGTTATTGGTTCCGGTTCTTAGCCGCGATCGGGGTTCTTGAGGTCCTCGGCTTTGGGCAGGTCCTTGACGGAGTTCAGGCCGAAGATTTCGAGGAATTTCTTCGTCGTGCCGTAGAGCATGGGGCGGCCCAGGATCTCGGCCCGGCCGGCGATCTTGACGAGGCCCGTGTACATCAGGCTGCGAATCACCTCGCCCACGGCTACGCCGCGGATCGCTTCGATATCGGCTCGGATGATGGGCTGCTTGTAGGCGATGATCGCCAGCGTCTCCATCGCCGCGGGGCTCAGCTTGTTGTCGCTGCGGACCTTGACCATCTTCTTGAGCCACGAGTTGTAGATGGGCTGCGTGAGCATCTGGTAGCCGCCGGCGATCTGCTCGATGCGGAACGCGTTGTGATTGGCTTCGTACTTGGCGTTGAGGCTGTCGACGCAATCACGAACCTGCTTGCCCGTGGTCTCGACGATGCCCGCCAGCTTGCCTTCCGGCAGGGGCTCATCGGTTGCGAAGAGGACCGCCTCGATGACGGATTCGAGAGTGGGGGAGTCATCCGAAGACGGAGGACAGAGGTCGGAGGACGGAGAAGCGGCAGCCTCCACGGTACCTGTGGGTTGTTCGCCTTCCGCAGGCTTGGGCTCGGCGGCGTCAAGCATCTCGACTAACGCCTCGCCGGTCTGCGCCGGGGCGGGCTCCTGTTCAGAGCCTGCGATTGGAGGGGCCGCTTCAGCTTGTTGTTCCGGCTCGTCGGCGGCGGCCGGGGCCGGCTCTTCTTCTGAGGGCTGCGCGATCGACTCCTCGGTGGGAGTCTCCGCGGGCGGTGCTTCCGTCGTGTCGAGGACCGCCTCGCTTTCGTCCATCGACTCCGCTGCTTGCTGCGAAGGCCCTGGCTCTTCGGGGGAAGCCTCGGATACTACGTCGTCGTTCATCTCCGACGCGGCGGATTGTTCGATGTCTGTCTGATTTCCTTCGTTCGATGTCTCTTTGGTTTCGTCCGTCATAACCAAGCTTCGTGTAGGGTGTGCCGTGCACACCATTGCCATGGAGTCAAGGTGTGCACGGCACACCCTACAATCTCAAACGTTCTTCCAGGTAAACGGGTCCGCGTCCTTCCTGCTGACCCTGACGCTCAGTTCGCCTGCAAGCTCCTTCACCTGCCCGGCCACCTTCTTGAGAATGAACCGTTCCGAGACGGTGTGACTCAGGCACATGCAGGTCAGGCCGGCCTCCTGGGCCGCCAGGGCCTGATGGTGCTTGAGCTCGCCCGTCAGGTACAGGTCGGCTCCGCCCGCGATGACCAGGTTGAGGATCTCGCCGCAGGTGCCGGCACAGACCGCCGCCTTTCGCACGAGCCTCTTCTGATCGCCCACGAGCCCAACCGCTCTGGCCCCGGTGCGGCGTTTCACCTGTTCGATGATTCCGTCCAGCCGCATCGGCTTGGCCAGCGTGCCGATTCTACCCAATCCATAGCGGCTTGCATAATCGAAAAGCTTGATTACGTCAAATGCCGGCACTTCGTACGGGTGGGCCTTCTTCATGGCTTCAACGACCGCCTGGACCTTGGCCGCCGGGACGATGGTCTCGAAACGGCATTCCCGGACCTTCTCGAACTTGCCTTGCTCGCCGATCGTGGGGTTCGCCCCCTCCAGGGGCAGGAACGTGCCGGTGCCCTGGGCGCTGAATCCGCAATTGCTGTAGTTGCCGATCCATCCGGCCCCGGCTTCGAAAATCGCGTTGGACACTCGCGCCATTGCGTCGACTGGGACGAAGACGACGAGCTTATACGCCTCCTGGGGCGAGTACTCCACCCAGTCGCCCAGAGGCTTGGGGTCTTCGATCCCGAGGATTTCGGCCAAGCCGTCGTTGACGCCGCCCCCGACGGCGTCCAGGGCCGTATGGATGCAGAAGACCGCGATGTCTGACCGGATCAG
>JBDKUU010000754.1:0-10636 GCA_039679525.1 Phycisphaerales bacterium
CTCCGACGTTGTCGCTTCGCCAGAATTCGAAGGCCTGGGCCCCCCGCAGAGGCCGGGTCCTGACGATGCCTTGCTCGGCGTCGAGCTTCTCGATGGAAAAGTGCATCCCCGCGAGAACGTCGTGCGCCGCCTGGGCGATCTGTTCACGCGTGACGGTCTCCGGGCAGACCACCTGAGCCGGCTCGGGCACAGGCCGGGAACTCGCGCACCCCAGCGACACCGCCGCACCCACCAGGGCGACCCACCGAATCACTTCGATCCTTCGATCCATCGTCTATCCTCATACGGCGTGCCCGCGCACGCCAAGGCCTCTGGACTCCATTCCACGCCAACCGATTATAGACCCGCCCGCCCCGGCCCTCAACCCGAAATGTGAGCGATCCTACCCCAATGGGGGGAACCGATGGCTTGCCTTCGCGGACGTATTCTGCTATGATTCTCATGTAAGCGGGTACGATACGGGCCCTGAAAAGAGCCATGGTTTGCTCTGAGGTTATCCATGACACGGGTTCAACGGTTGACACGAGAGATCGAAGAACTTACGAGCGAGGAACTTGCGGCCTTTCGCAAGTGGTTTCAGGAATACGACGCCGCCGTATGGGACGAGCAGATCGAGCGGGACGCCGCCGCCGGGAAGCTGGATAAACTCGCCGAAAAAAGCCCTTGTTCCGGATCGGAAGTCACGCCGAGTATGACAAGACTCTTGCTTGAACGAGTAGGTTGAGCTGGACGCCGTATTCCTGAAGAGTGAGCAGTGGAGAGTAGGCAAATGAGCAAGAGCGAGTGGATCTCACACGGACAGACCGTATTCTATACACTATTTCTCGCGTTCTGTGGCGTCCTCATTGTCGACACTCGGTTCGACACATACGTGACGGAGTCTGAGCTCAAGGCTTTCGAGCGGGGTGTACCCGTTAGTCTCGCTCCCAGCAACCTCGACACGTCTCCTGAGTCGCTTCGTCTCGGTCTCAATGTAGAGCTTGATGGTTCCCCCGGGGAAGAGATGGCAAAGACGAAAGCTTGGCAGAAGCTACAAGCCACCGTGTCTGAATACGCGCGTCGACTGGAATTCGTGGAAGGGCAATACCGTCTCATACGCCTGCGGGAGTCAAAGCATTCGTTGCGGATTACCTTCCTCTATGGCGGGTCGTTCGTTGGGTGGCTCTTGTTGAGCGCCTTGGATAGAAAGAACAAGCGTAGCGGGAGGTCCCAGGATGGACTGGCCGTGCGGACACAGGCCGATCCCAGTCGATGACTCGAGCATGCCCCAGGATGGTGGATTGTGGGCCTCGAGCGGCTCGTGAAAAATGAACGCAGCGACGGCGCCGAGGTCGTCCACCGCTTGAGGAGTCCATTTCACCTGAGCCATTTGGCCATCCGTTCCTCGGCCCAGTCGTGAGGGATCAGTTGGCCGGCGGCTGCTTCGGTTTGCTTGCGGGCAGTCGATGCTGTAGAATACCCTCGGATCGACCACTTGCAGTCAGGAGCGTCTTATGACTATCAAACAGAAGGCCTGCGAGGTGATATCGCGGATGCCGGAGGAGTAGACGTTCGAGGACATCCAATACCACCTCTACGAGCTGGAGTGCATCGAACGGGGCGAGAGGGACATCGAGAACGGCAAGACCCTCAGCCATGACCAGGTGGAGGAGCGACTTCGGGCGAGGCTCAGATACGGAAGGGGACGCAGTCATGAAGCTCAGTGAGCGAGTCAAACCGGTCAGCTATCTGAAAGCCCATACGGCCAAAATAATACGCGAGTTGAGTGCCCAGCCCGGAACCTTAGTGATCACTCAGGACGGCCGGGCCAAGGCGGTGGTTCAGGACTTCGACAGCTGCGAGCAGACGCAGGAGAGTCGGGCCATGCTCAAGCTGCTGGCGCAGAGTCAGCGGAGCGTCGAGGCCGGCAAACACAAGGTGCTCAAGAAGGCGTACGGAGACCTTACTGCGCGAACCAAGAACCTGCCATGAAGTACCAGGTGCTCGTGGTTGCGACATATTCCATATTTGCCGTTATGTCCTGAGAACGGACAATGGGATGGTCGTGGGGAACCCATCTCACGCAACTCGTCATTTCAATCTTGTGGGGTCGAGTAGTCTCGCACCGTGGTGGACCGTCAGGATCTCGGCGGCATCGCTGCGAAGGCGATAGATGATTCGGTAGTTGCCAAGGATGATCTCGCGGAGGCTTCTGTCTCCGATCTCCGGAACGATGCGGCCGGATTGGGGGAAGTCGATCAATCGATCAACCGTTTGCAGGATGTCCGCTGCGAGAAGTCCTGCGTAATGCGGAGAGTCGCGTGAAATGAACTCAGCGATGGTGTCGAGGTCGTCCGCCGCTTGAGGAGTCCATTTCACCTGAGCCATTTGGCCATCCGCTCCTTGACTTCTTCATGAGGGATCAATTGGCCGGCGTCCGCCTGTTGAATACCCCTTTCGATCTTGGCCAAGAGGAACAGCCGCTCCATAGCGTCCTCGATAGAGGCGTCCTCGGGTAGAGACTGCACGGCTTGAACCATTCTCTCTTTGGTCGTCATGACCTCAGTATACCCGGCAAAATCGAGCGTTTCAAGAAGAACGGAACGGCCGCCCACATATGGACGACGCCGTCTGGGCCCGACAGTTTTTTTGTCCTTGATCTACTTGTATCGAACTCCCCAGGCCAGCGTGTTTGCATCGCGGCATTGGATATCGACTTGCAGGATGGGGCCGGTCCTGCGGGTTGCGACTACGTTGCCTTGGGGCACTTCCACGTCAAACGGCTGGTTGCCGAATTCCGCCGGCTCGTGGATGTAGAGCGTGTAGGCGTCGTTCGGGACGGTCCGGCTTGTGCCGCTCAGGGTTTGGTTCTGCCAGGCGAGGGTGTCCAATTCGAGGCCGCCGCAGGAGATGTGGCGGTTCGTGGCCAGGAGCTGCGGATGGTCCTGCTTCTCGCGGAGGCAGAATAGCTGGCAGCCGTACTTCGCGTCGATCTTGGGCAGCGGCATCCGGCCTTTGAATTGGCCCGCGAAGGACTTCGTCCAGAACTCGAAGGCGAGGTATTCCTTGTTGCCGTCGAGGCCCATCTCGGACATCTGGAGCGAGGGCTTGCGCTCGTCGAACCGCCCGAGCAGGACCCAGTTCTCATACGGCCGATTGATCTCCAGCAGGTACAGGTCGTACGGGGCGTTGTTGCTGGCGTCGCAGACTCGCGGGCCGGACCCGCTCATCTCGGTCTCGACGCGGTCGAGGAACATCGAACGAGTCGGGTCGACGTCGTAGATCTGGCCCGGCCGGGTGAACAGGACCGGGATCGTCCGGCGGGCCGGCTCGATCACTTCCGTTTGGTATTTCTCGGCCTTGTCCGTCAGCATGTACAAGGAGCCCGTCATCGAGGTGCACAGGCAGGAGCGATAACCCTGTTCCGGCGTCAGCTCGATGTGGTCGGGGTCGATCTGCCAGACGACATTGTTGAAGGAGTTGAACTGGGCCATGCAGTCCAGGCGGAAGCCGTCGTCGCCGACCCGGCAGGCGTCGATCAGGCCGATCAGTTCGGGCCGGGCCCCCCAGCAGCCCATGAGATAGTTGTCGGGGCCGATCTCCTTGCGGACGGCCTTGACGACGTCGCGGAACGCCTCGGCCCGGTCCGCGTTCTTCTTCGCGAAATGGTCGCTGAAGCTATTGTAGCCCTCATAGCGGAGGTGCCGCAGGGCGTCGAGCTTGAAATAGACCCAGCCGGTGTCGGCGAACCCCCGGTAGACCGGGCGGATCAGCGTGTCGATCGTGGCGGGATTCGAGCCGTCCATCACGTATCCGACCCAGTTGCCGTAGGCGGGCTCGCCCTTGTCGTTGAGGACGAAGTACTCCTTGTGGGCGAAGGCCCAGTCGCGATCCTGGAACGCGACGTTCGTCCAGACGCCGGGCTTGAGTCCCTTGGAGGCGATGTAGCGGGCCAGGCCGTCCATGCCGTCGGGGAACTTGTCATTGGCGTGCAGCCAATGGTCCGGGACGCCGATGGGCTCCTGCTGGTACCCGTCGTCGATTTGCAGATAGGTCAAGCCGTACGGCACGAGCCGCTCGGCCAGCACGTCCGCGGTGGTCCGGATATCCTGCTGCGTGACCCTGTTCCAGTAGGCGAACCAGGAGCACCAGCCCACCACCGGCTCGCGGATCGAGTACGTCCAGGGCTCGTAGTACTTCAGGCCGCGATGTATCTGATAATATCGCGGGCGAAAGCGGATCGTGATCTCATCGCCCGAGGCGTTGACGCTGTACGTCGTCCCGGCGTTCGTCTGCTTGGCCGGCTGGACCGCGACCGCGGCGAAGTAGTCGATCGACAGGACCCAGTCGTGCTGGCGGTCGTAGACGGCCCGGTTCAGCAGGCTGTGGCTGAGCCCGGAACTGTGACGAATGACGTCGCTGACGCCTCGCTGTTTGCGATCGACCTCGCAGGGGAACGACTGCGTGCCGGCCGTGACGGTCCCGGCCAGTCGAACGCCGTGCCCGGTGAGCTTGTACGCCTGATCGATGGCCTCGCCGTGGCGGCTCGTGACCAGGTTCTCTTGCCCGGCCTCGCCTCCCCACTGGATCGTCCCTTCGAAGATGACCGTGTTGTCGTACTCGATCCGCAGGGTCTGGCCGTCCCGCACGATCTTCGCAGGGGAGTTGGACGGCGCCTGTGCCTGTGCCGCGGGGCCTTGCTCCCAGAGCAGCAGCGCCAAAACAGACAGATGCAGACAGACGTGCTTCGATCCAGAGGTTCTCAACATCTCTACACTCCGCGAATAAGAACAGGCAATGTCGCCGCAAGGCGCGTCTACGATGGCTCCCGCATCCACGGGTCCCGACCTCCGCTGCGGCGTCCCTAGTGTAGTCAACGGAGGGACCGGCGACAAGAGCTATCCTGACCATTGGGCCGGGGGGGGCATGACCGTTTCTGCGACGGGGTCGGCCGAATAGGATCGCGGAGTAAAAGGAAGGGACGGACAGATCCGGAGTCCGCCGGCTCGCCGCTGCGCGACGGGCCGGCGGGCATTTTCCGCTTTGGGCCAATGGCACGGGAACGATGCTGCGCATCGCCTTGGGCACCGATTGAGGTCGCCGGCCTCTTTGGGGTTCATGCCACTGGCGCAAAGCGGAAAACGTCCTTCGCACGACCGTTTCGGGCGTGCTCTCTTTGCCGCCGCTGCGATCATGACGCCATCGTGTGTCCAAACGCCTGCACAGGGGAGGCTGACAGACGCGGGTAGGTAGGAAAAGGGGACATTCTACTTTTTGGTCAACGACCCCGGTCCGAGGCGACCGATGGGTGGTGGCGGAAAAGTAGAATGTCCCCTTTTCTCTGTGCGCTTGCCAGAAACAAGGCCGTGCATGCTCAGGGCGAGACCTTGGCAATCTTCCTGTTCCCGGTACGCGCAGTTGGGCTAAAGGGGGGCCGGGCCCGGCGTCGATATCTTCGGGCATGGACCTCTACCTGCATATCGAGGGGCTCGCCTGATGTCGCTGATCCAAAGACAAACGATCGTCGCGGATCTGCGTGCCACGCCCGTGGGACGGACAGCCGCGGATTTCCTGGATTACCTGACCATCGAGGCGGGGCTCTCGGACAATACGGTCCTCGCCTATGGCCGGGATCTTCGGGCGTTCCTGGAGTATCGTCCCGAGCAGAGGAAAACCAGGCTGCAGGCTATAGGCCGTAGGCTGGAGGCGGAAGAATCTGTCCCCTCCGGCCTCCAGCCTCCGGCCTCCAGCCTCTCTTCCCTCGTCTCGGACATTCGCGCCCTGGCGCCGCCTTTGATCTGCGAATACCTGGGCGAGATGGCGCGACGCGAACTGAGCGAGAACTCGGCCAAACGGGCTCTTGTCGCGATCCGCATGTTCCTGCGGTTCGCCAAGCTTCGCGGCCTGATCGAGGACGACGGCTCCGAGGTCCTCGAAAGCCCCAAGGTCTGGCAGCGACTGCCGATCGTCTGCAACCGCCAGCAGGTGCTCAAGTTGCTCCAGGCCCCCAGTCCCGAGGAGCCGTTCTACCTGCGGGACAGGGCCATGCTCGAGCTGCTCTACGCCACGGGCATGCGGGCCAGCGAGATGGCGGGTCTCAAGACCAGCGATTTGAACCTCGACATCGGCTATCTGCGGTGCTTCGGCAAGGGCAACAAGGAGCGGGTCGTCCCCGTCGGCAAGGTGGCGATTGCCGCGACCCTGGACTACCTGCGGGACCTGCGTCCCAAGCTGATCAAGGCCCGGAGCGAGTCGTTTGTCCTTTTGTCGCGAACAGGCCGGCCGTTGTCCCGTATCGAGATCTGGAGACTCGTGAAGAAGTACGCTCTCCGCGCGGGGATGCCTCGCAGAGTGACTGTACACACGCTTCGTCACTGCTTCGCCACGCATTTGCTCAGCGGCGGGGCGGACCTCCGGAGCGTCCAGGAGATGCTGGGGCATGTGGATATCGGGACGACGCAGATCTACACGCACGTGGATCACGAACGGCTGCGAAGCATCCATAAGAAGTACCATCCCCGCCCGTAGAGGCTTTTGCCGGCGCGGATAGAGTTCGTCCCTCGGGTCTGCCTGCATAAAAAACGCAAAAGTGCGGGCGAAAAGCCGGAAACGGCGTTGACTTTCGAAGGGCCTGGGGGTAGTTATGAGTGAGGATGATGTCGGCAGGGGAACTCAGTCTTGAGTTCTTGGTTCTTGGACCCGAGTCACAGGGGCGGATTTCCCTCAAGCGTGTGTGACGCGGGCCCGTGGGCTCCAAAGAGGGTTATCCGGATGAAAGCTCCGCGGCTTCATATCGTAGTGCTGTTGCTCGTCGCAGCTTGCCTGCATATCGTTTGCGGCCAGGAGGCGACGCCGGTGGCGGCCGTGACCGAGGAACTTGTCCCGACGACCCAGGTCGATACGCAACTGAGGATCAACAAGACCACCCTCCTGGAGAGTCAAAACCACAAGAACGCCGTGGACGCGGCGATCCTCCTGCTGACCAGCGAGAGTCCCGAGGCGAGGAAGACCCTGCTGGACGTGCTGGCCCTGACGGACAACCCCGGCGCCCGGGCGGCAGTGTGCGAAGCGCTGAGCGTGGCGAGGGCCGGACAGCAGCTCATCCGGAACAAAGAGGATTTTATCAAGCCTCTGATTGGGGTCATCACCTCCGAGCAGGATTATTCCATCGTCAAGCTCGCCGCCGAGGCCACTCTGGCGTTCAGCTACAGTCAAGTCCAGGAAGAACTCGAAAAGGCGGTGGTGGATTCGTCGCTTCCCGTGACGACTCGGACCAACGTCATTTACGCGATGAGGCGGCATCCGGACAAACAGGCGGTCATCAAACTCTTCAGCCTGTTGGACAGCGCCGAACCCCAGATCGCCGAGGCGGCTCGGAGCAACCTGGCCTCCGTGGGCATCTCGGTGAGTCCTGACCCCGCGGTTCGCCGCCAGACGCTGCTGGAGCTTCAGCAGCGGAACACCGAATCGTTCCTGCGGGAGCGGGTGATCCGCCAGGAAACGCGGATGCGGGAAAACGACACCGAGCGGGAGAGTCTCTGGAAGAAGTACCTGACGGACAAGACCGCCCTATACAACTTCCAGGGTACGGAGGACGCCAAAGTCAAACTCCTGGCCACCAACCTGGGGGACCGGGACGCCAGAGTAAAGCTCTGGGCCCTGGAACGGCTGGAAGAGTTGCGGGTCGGGACCAGCAAGGCGAAGTTCTCGGCGCTCGAGCCTTCGCTGATCCTTCTGATTTCCGATCCGAGCCGGGATGTGCGGCGGAATACGGCAAGACTGCTGGCCTCGCTCTGGGAAGTGAATGCGGCCAAGAACCTGCTGGACCAACTGAACGTCGAAACGGACGATTTGGTGCGTCGGGAGATTCTCGTTGCCCTGCGAGAGGCCTGTTACGCGTCCTTGACCACGCCGGGCCCCAAGCTCCCCGAGGAGATCCGGGCCGGCACGCTGGTCTGGGCCGTCAGATTCCTGGACGATGCGGACCCTGAAAAGGCCCGCGTTGGAGCCGAAGTCATCGGGAAACTGCTGGAGCCCAACGGTCTGAAGGCCGAGGAGGCGAACGGCTATCTCAAGACGCTCGTCGATCGGTATGCCAAGCTGAATCCGGCCAATGATGTCGCCCTCAGAGAGGACCTGCTCAGCGTGATGGCGGGATTGTGTTCGTCGCGCAGCGCGTGCAGGGAATACGCAGCGAAGCATTACAGCAGCCTGTTCGAAACGGCGCTTGCGGAGAAGGCGGACCCTGTCCGGCTGATCGCGATCGATGGATTCTTCAACGCCAGCAGCGATAAACCCGGCGCCGTTCGAAGGTTATGGAAGGTTCTGGGCTCCGATGCGATTCCGGCGATTCGGTTGCGGCTGATCGATCTGGCGGGGGAGGCCGGTGGTCCGCCGGAACTGGACGGGCTGGCGGAGCGACTGGGAGTCGCGAGTGAGAGCGATCCCTCCTGGCAGGCGATATTGAAAATCTTCAGGCGGTCGCCTTCGACTCTCCTGTCCGAATGGACAACGAAGATCAAATCGCAGCCCATTGCGGGCAGGTTGACCCCGGAACAGCAGATTTCGTTCTTCGACATGGTCAGACAAAGGGCTCAGACCGAGACGAAGCCCGAACTCTTGCGAGAAGCGCAGACGAATCTGGCCGATCTGTACATCGTAGCCAATCGCCTCAAAGAAGCGTCGGAGTGCCTGCGGATCCTCGCCGCCGGGGCCACCGGGGACGAACTCCTGAAATATCAGCAGCAGCTGCTGCAAACCTACCTGGGCCTTGGCAGCATCGAAGAAACGTGCGGACTGCTCGTTAACTACTTGCCAACCAAGGGCTTAGATCTGAGCACGGAAGGGGCTGTCGCCAAGACGATCGAGGCCTATCTCAGCAATCCAACGACGGCGAACGCTGCCGGGCTTCTCCAAGCCCTCCAGCAGATCCAGATCAGTGATCCGCAGGCGTCGCAAGGGTGGCGAATTCTGCTCAGCGGATGGGCGGACCGCTACGCCAAGGCAAAAAAAACTGACGCTAGCGACAGAGCCAACAATTAGTTTGCTTGCATTCGGGGTTCGATTGCGGTAGAATCCGCGGGGTCGATGGCAGTTCCTGATGCCCCTGATGCGGTGGGACTGCGTTGTGGTACGTGAGCAGTCGCGTCGGCGGGTGTTTTTTTTCCTCAATTTTTCATTTTTCCCGTTGCACTCCCGAGACGCTTGCCTTATATTCATCCGTTTATAGTCCATTAGTACGCAGATTTCGTGGATAACCTTGCCTCAGGTGAGGGGAGGATCGCCTGTGCAGGCGGCTTTGCCCGCGTCTGAGGACAAGGATTCGCTGTCTCCGCAGGTCGCGTTTATTTTTTGGCCTGATAACGGGTACGGTTGAAGGAACGCTGCTGTAGCTCAGTAGGTAGAGCGCGTCCTTGGTAAGGACGAGGTCCTGGGTTCAAATCCCAGCAGCAGCTGCTGTATATATGCCGGGAGTGACGGCGTCGCAGCGCCGGTTGTCGTCTCGGTTGAGTTTTTTTCAAGACAAGAGAACATCAAAAGGACAAGCAAATAGCTGCTCAACAGCACATTTGGAGGTTTAGCTAAAGATGGCCAAAGCAGTATTTGAACGGACCAAACCGCACGTGAATGTCGGTACGATTGGGCACGTGGACCACGGCAAGACGACTTTGACGGCTGCGATGACCAAGGTGATGGATCTCAACGGCCTGTCGAAGTTCAAGTCGTACGACGACATCGCCAAGGCCTCGGAATCCCAGGGCCGTCGCGACCCGACCAAGATTCTGACCATCGCCACCGCCCACGTGGAGTATGAGACGGAGAATCGCCATTACGCCCATATCGACTGCCCGGGCCATGCCGATTACGTGAAGAACATGATCACCGGCGCCGCCCAGATGGATGGCGCCATCCTGGTGGTCAGCGCCTATGACGGCCCGATGCCCCAGACTCGCGAGCACATCCTTCTGGCCCGCCAGGTGAACGTGCCGAAGATCGTGGTGTTCCTGAACAAAGTCGACCTCGTTGAGGACCCTGAGCTGCTGGACCTTGTCGAACTGGAGATCCGCGAGCTGTTGAACAAATATAAGTTCAACGGTGACGATGCGCCGGTCATCCGCGGCAGCGCTGTCGCAGCGATGAACGCCGCCTCGAAGGACGATCCGGCCTGCAAGCCGATCATCGATCTGCTCAAGGCGATGGACGAGTACATCCCCATGCCCAAGCGCGAGGTGGATCTGCCGTTCATCATGCCCGTCGAGGACGTGTTCAGCATCAAGGGCCGCGGCACGGTCGGAACCGGCCGTATCGAGAAGGGCAAAGTGCACGTCGGCGACGAAGTCGCGATCATCGGCCTTTCGCCCGATATCCGCAAGACCATTGTGACCGGCGTCGAGATGTTCAATAAGACCCTCGAAGAAGGCCAGGCCGGCGACAACGTCGGGCTGCTCCTGCGAGGCATCGAAAAGAAAGACCTCGAACGCGGGCAGGTCATCGCCAAGCCGGGCAGCATCACGCCGCACACGAAGTTCGAAGCCCAGGTGTACGTTCTGACGAAGGAAGAGGGCGGTCGGCACACCCCGTTCTTCCCGAACTACAAGCCGCAGTTCTACTTCCGGACCACGGATGTGACCGGCGGCGTGCAGAGCCTGATGAGCGA